>JBJXGY010000052.1:0-19894 GCA_046160185.1 Gaiella sp.
GTCGCGTGCATAGGCGCCCTCGTGCCCGTCCAGTCGCGCACCTGCACCTCGTTGCCCGACCCGACCTGAAGGACGTAACGCACCTCGTGCCCGTCCGGCAGCGAGAGCCCTGTATCCTCACCCAGCTCCGCCGAGAGCCGCTCCAGCACCGGGCGCGCCGCCGCCACCAGCGCCGCCTCGGCCGAAAGACCGCCCGCCAGCCCCGAGAGAAAAGGCCCGATCGTCCACCGGGTCTCGTCAAGCCGCCGGGCCGCCCCGACCAGTTCGAGTGTGCCGAGCAGACGCGCCACCGTGCTCTTCGGCAGATCGGTTCGCGCCGCGATCTCCGTGAGCCCACGCGGTGCTCCGGACATCGCCCGCAGCACCGCGAACGCTCGCTCGATCGATTGCACACCTGCCATTGCCTCGCGCCTCCCGCGGCCGTATCATGTTTCACGATACAGCACGGTTCCACGATACGGAACAGGAGTCAGATGGCTGACGAACAGGAGATCGTTCTTTCCGAGCTCACCGACGACGAGCTCGTTCGGCAGATGCACGACGACCTCTACGACGGTCTCGGCCCCGAGATCATCGAGGGCACGAACATCCTGCTCGAGCGCGGCTGGGGGGCGGACAGGGTCTTGAACGACGCGCTCGTCGAGGGCATGCGCATCGTCGGTATCGACTTCCGCGACGGCATCCTCTTCGTGCCAGAGGTGCTGCTCGCCGCGAACGCCATGAAGGGCGGGATGGCCGTGTTGCGGCCGCTGCTCGCCGAGACGGGCGCCGAGCGCATGGGCACGGTGGTGATCGGCACCGTCAAAGGCGACATCCACGACATCGGGAAGAACCTGGTGGCGATGATGCTGGAGGGCGCCGGCTTCGACGTGATCGACATCGGGATCAACAATCCGGTGGAGAACTACCTGGCGGCGATGGACGAGCACAAGCCGGACATCCTCGGCATGTCAGCGCTCTTGACGACGACCATGCCGTACATGAAGGTGGTCATCGACACGCTCGTCGAGCAAGGCAGGCGGGACGAGGTGATCGTGCTCGTGGGCGGCGCGCCGCTCAACGAGGACTTCGGGAAGGCCGTGGGCGCAGATGCGTACTGCCGCGACGCCGCCGTGGCCGCCGAGACCGCCCAGGCACTCATGCTCGCCCGCCGTGCAGCTGCTTGACGTCGACGACGACGCGACCTTCGAGGCCGACGCTCCCGCGCGCCGACTGATCCTCGCGTGCGGCGCGATCGCACGCGAGGTGCTGGCCGTGCGCGAGCTCAACGGCTGGACGGACGTCGAGGTGCGCTGCCTTCCCGGCAAGCTGCATTCCACGCCGAAGCTGATCGCGGGCGCGGTCGACGCGAAGCTCGAAGAGCTCGCCGGGCGATACGACGCCGTCTTCGTCGCATACGCGGACTGCGGGACCGGGGGCGCCCTCGACCGAGTGCTGGCGAAGCATGGCGTCGAGCGGCTGCCGGGCGACCACTGCTACGGCTTCCTCACGGGGAACGACCATTGGCTCGCGCTGCACGACGCGAACCCGGCGACGTACTACCTCACCGACTTCCTGGCCCGCCACTTCCAGACGCTGGTCGTGCGGGGCTACAAGCTGGACGTGTATCCCGAGCTGACCGAGATGATGTTCGGCAACTACGAGCGGGTGCTCTACCTTGCGCAGACGGACGACGCCCACCTGCTGGCTCGCGCCGAGCAGGCAGCGGCGTTTCTCGGCCTTCCGCTCGAGGTCGAGCGCACTGGTTACGGAGAGCTGATCCCCTCGCTGACCCGCTTCGCCGGGGGAAAGGCCGCGCCGTGACGCGAACCGTCGTCTCTTCCGCCACGAAAGAGGTCGTGATCGGATTCGACGAGCCGTTCGTGATCATCGGCGAGCGCATCAACCCCACCGGCCGCCGCAAGCTCGCGGAGGAGATGGCAACCGGGAACTTCGACACCGTAGTTGCCGACGCGATCGCGCAGGTGGAGGCGGGCGCGCACATGCTCGACGTCAACGCCGGCATCCCGCTCGCGGACGAGCCCGCGATCCTTGCGCAGACGATCGAGTTGGTGCAGTCGATCACGGACGCCCCGCTGTGCATCGACTCCTCTATCGTCGAGGCGCTCGAGCGCGGGCTCTCGGTGTACCACGGCAAGGCGCTCGTCAACTCGGTGACGGGTGAGGAGGACCGTTTGGAAACGGTGCTGCCGCTCGTCGCGCGGCACGGCGCCGCTGTCGTCGCGATCACGAACGACGAGACGGGGATCTCGGAGGATCCCGACGTCCGCTTCGAAGTGGCGAGGAAGATCGTGTCGCGTGCCGCCGACCACGGGATCTCGAGTGACGACATCGTCGTCGACCCGCTGCTGATGCCGATCGGCGCCATGCGGACCGCGGGCCGGCAGGTCTTCAGCCTCGTGCGACGCCTCCGTGAAGAGCTCGGGGTGAACACCACGTGCGGCGCCTCCAACGTCAGCTTCGGGCTCCCCAACCGGCCGGGGCTGAACGCGGCGTTCCTGCCGATGGCGATCGCCTCCGGCATGACGTCGGCGATCACAAGCCCGCTGCACGAGGAGATGCGTCAGGCGGTGTGGGCGGCCGATGTGCTGATGGGCAACGACGCGCACTGCGCCGCCTGGATCTCGCGCTTCGGCGACGCCCCCGCGACGGGCAGGGCGGGCGCGCGCCGCGGCGGGCGCGAAGGCCGTCGCCTCCCGGGCAGCCTGTGAACGACAGCGAGCACCTCGTCGTCTTCACGCCGTCGGGGCGCCGCGGCACCTTCGCCGCGGGAACGACGCTCCTCGATGCCGCACGCCGGCTCGGTGTCGACCTCGACTCCGTCTGCGGCGGCCGGGGGATCTGCGGCCGCTGCCAGATCGAGGTGGAGGAAGGCGAGCACGCCAAGCACGGCATCACCTCGAGCGCAGCCAACTTGACGCCATTCTCGGCGGTCGAGAGGGCCTATGCCGACGAGCGCGGACTGGCCGCCGGGCGCAGGCTCGGGTGCACGGCGACCGTGGCCGGCGATCTCGTCGTGGATGTGCCGCCCGAGAGCCAGGTCTACCGCCAGGTCGTGCGCAAGGACGCCGAGGAGCGCCAGATCGAGCTCGATCCGGTGGTTCGCCTCTACTACCTCGAGGTCGAGGAGCCCGACCTCGCCAGCCCGGCAAGCGACCTGACCCGGGTGCGGCAGGCGCTGGAGCGCGACTGGGGCTTGACCGGCCTTGCCTGCGACCGGCACGTGATCGACGAGCTCCAGGCCGCCCTGCGCGGCGCGGCAGTCGAGCTCGAGCGGCGCACGCCATGGCGGGTCACGGTTGCCGTCCACGACGGCGAGGCGATCACCGGCGTCTGGCCCGGTCTCCACGACGTCGCCCTCGGGATCGCGTTCGACGTCGGCTCGACGACCGTGGCCGGGCATCTCTGCGATCTGACGACCGGTGAGGTGCTGGCCTCGGCGGGCGCCATGAACCCGCAGATTCGCTTCGGCGAGGATCTGATGAGCCGTGTCTCCTACGTGATGATGAACCCGGGCTCGCAGAGGGAGCTGACAAAGGCGGTCCGCGGCTGCCTCGCCAAGCTCACGGCCGAGCTGGCGAAGGCGGCCGCCCGGGAGCGGCGAGACATCCTCGAGGTCGTGCTCGTCGGAAACCCCGTGATGCATCATCTGCTCCTGGGGATCGACCCGACGGAACTCGGCGGCGCCCCGTTTGCGCTCGCGGTCGACGAGGCGCTGCGGCTGGATGCACAAGCGCTCGACCTCCCTGTACACCGCGGCGCGCGGGCATACGTGCTGCCGTGCATCGCCGGTCACGTCGGGGCGGACACCGCAGGCGTGATCCTGGCCGAGGGGCCGCACCTGCGTGACGAGGTCTCGCTGGTCGTCGACGTCGGCACCAACGCCGAGATCGTGTTGGGGAACCGCAATCGCCTGCTTGCCGCGTCGAGTCCCACCGGGCCTGCCTTCGAGGGCGCCCAGATCAGCTGCGGCCAGCGCGCCGCTCCCGGAGCGATCGAGCGCGTGCGCATCGACCGGGAGACGCTCGCGCCGCGCGTGAGGGTGATCGGCTGCGACGCGTGGTCGGACGAGCCGGCTTTCGCCGGCGTGCAGGTGACCGGGGTCTGCGGCTCAGGGATCATCGAGGCAATCGCGGAGCTCCACCTGGCCGGCGTCCTCACCACCGACGGGACGATCGACGGCGAGCTCGCGGACCGCACACCACGCATCGTCTCGGACGGACGCACCTTCTCCTATGTCCTGTGGGCCGGCGAGCCGGAGCTCGTGATCACACAGGCCGACGTCCGTCAGATCCAGCTGGCGAAGGCGGCGCTCCACG
This sequence comes from Gaiella sp., assembly GCA_046160185.1. Taxonomy (GTDB): domain Bacteria; phylum Actinomycetota; class Thermoleophilia; order Gaiellales; family Gaiellaceae; genus Gaiella. The sequence goes on from JBJXGY010000052.1 coordinate 4,320, forward strand.
CCGGCTGCCGCCTGCTGCTCGACCGCTACGGGCTCGAGCGCGTCGACCGGGTCCGGCTTGCGGGCGCGTTCGGCAGCCACATCGACTCGGTGCACGCCCTCGTGCTCGGGCTCGTTCCGGACTGCACGCCCGACGCTGTGTCCTCGGCGGGCAACGCCGCCGGCACCGGCGCCCGGATCGCGCTCCTGAACCGCGGCGCCCGTCGTGAGATCGAGCGCGTCGTGCGCGAGGTGGAGAAGGTCGAGACCGCGGTCGAGCCGCGCTTCCAGGAGCACTTCGTGCACGCGATGGCCATTCCACACGACATCGACCCCTACGAGCGCCTGGCAACGGTGGTCGAGCTGCCGCCCAGGCGGATCGCCGCGGCGCCTGATCGCGGCGAGGGCAGGCGTCGCCGTCCTGAGAGGAGATCCGCATGAAGCGCCCTCTGTCAACCCTTCGCCCTGCGTTCCGGGGGTCCGGCCGGCCGCGTCAGCGGCCGCTTCAGGGGTATTCCCGAGCCGGAAGCCGCGGGAGCGGGTTCCGGCTCTGGGGGCAAGCATGAGCACTGAGACACACGGCCGGCGCTCGGGAGGTCGGGCGGCGAGACAGGCCGCACGACTGCACGCGGTCGCCGAGAAGGTGCCCTTCATCACGCGAACGATGGCGCCCTTCGAGGTGCTGTCCGAAGAGGGCCTGTCGCTGATCGAGGAGAACGCCGACACCGTGCTCGAGCAGGTCGGGGTCGACTTCCGCGGGGCGCCGGACGCGCTCGAGCTGTTCCGCGGCGCAGGTGCCGACGTGGACGGTGAACGCGTCCGTTTCCCGCGCGGCCTGTGCCGGCAGCTCGTCCAGGCGACAGCTCCGCGTGAGTTCACCCAGGTCGCCCGCAACCGCGACAACGACGTCGTGCTCGGCGGCGCCCAGACCGTCTTCGCGCCCGCCTACGGCTCGCCGTTCGTCCGCGACCTCGACAACGGCAGGCGCTACGGCACGATCGAGGACTTCCGCAACTTCGTCAAGCTCACGTACATGTCGCCCTACCTTCACCACTCCGGCGGCACCGTCTGCGAGCCCGTCGATCTGCCGGTGAACAAGCGCCACTACGACATGGTCTACGCCCACATGCGGTACTCGGACAAGCCGTTTATGGGCTCGGTCACCCACCCGTTGCGAGCGCAAGACACCGTGGAAATGGCGCGCATCCTCTTCGGCGCCGACTTCCTGGAGCAGCACACCGCGATCGTCTCGCTGGCGAACGCGAACTCGCCACTGGTGTGGGACTCGATCATGCTGGGGGCGGCGCGCGCGTACGCCGAGGCGAACCAGGCGGTGTTGATCACGCCGTTCATCCTCGCGGGCGCGATGAGCCCGGCCACCGTCGCCGGCGCGGCCACGCAGACGCTCGCGGAGGCGCTGGCCGGGATGGCGTACTGCCAGCTCGTGCGCCCCGGGGCACCGGTGATCCTCGGCTCCTTCGCGAGCTCGATCTCGATGCAGACGGGCGCGCCGACGTTCGGCACACCCGAGCCGGCGCTGATGCTCTACGTGATGGCGTCGCTGGCGCGCCGCGTCGGCGTGCCGTTCCGGTCGGGCGGCGCGCTCACCGCCTCCAAGATCTCGGACGCCCAGGCGGCGTACGAGTCGGCGAACACCATGCAGCCCACGATGCTCGGGGGCGTCAACTTCGTCCTGCACACCGCCGGCTGGCTGGAGGGCGGGCTGACGATGGGATACGAGAAGTTCGTGCTGGACGCCGACCAGGCCGGCATGTGGCATGCATTCTGCAAGGGCGTCGACCTCTCGGCCGAGGGCCAGGCACTCGACGCGCTGCTCACGAACGGCCCGGGCATCCACTTCCTCGGGCACGAGCACACGCTGCGGAACTTCGAGTCCGCCTTCTACCGTTCATCCGTGTCCGACAACTCGAGCTTCGAGCAGTGGGAAGCGGACGGTGCGAATGACTCCACCGTCCGTGCCAACGCGGTGTGGAAGCAGATGCTGGCCGACTACGCGCCGCCGCCGATCGACGACGCGGTAGACGAAGAGCTCCGAGAATGGGTCGACCGCAAGAAGGCCTCCTTCCCGGACTCGGACGTATGAGACGGGCCGACGGCCGATGCATCAAGAGCGGGCGGGTCCCCAACCGGTGGTCCCTTTCGGGGGCTCACCAGGACGTTGCCGAACGCCGCTTGCGAGCCCCTGAAGGGGCCTGCGTGGCCCGCGGGGCCTGCGTGGCCTGCGGGGCCCGCCGGTGACCGGGCCTCGCGCGACAGGTGGTTGCCTGTGCGGGGCGGTGCGCTACGAGGTGCGCGGGCCGCTTCGCGACGTGATGCTCTGCCACTGCCGGGAGTGCCGCCGCTGGAGCGGTCACGCCGGCACCTTTGCCGCGACGCGACTCGAGCACTTCGTGCTCGTCGAGGAGCGCGGGCTGCGCTGGTTCGACAGCCCGCAGAGCGACTGCGGCGCGGAGCGGGGCTTCTGCACCGAATGCGGGTCGGCTCTCTTCTGGCGTCCGCGCACCGGGATACCGCGCGTGAGCATCTCCGCCGGCTCGCTCGACGAGCCGACCGGGCTCACGACGGCGGGTCATTGGTACACCCGGCAGGCAGGTGACTGGTACGCGCTGCCTGATGACGGCCTACCGCGGGACGACCCTGCAGCCGCCGCGATTCCATCGTGAGGCCGTCACCCGAGCTCCGCCGGCTGCTGGAACAGCCGCGGTACGAGGTGATCCCGCTCGCCGGTGCGGTGGAGCAGGTGGTCGCGCACGTGCCAAAGGACATCCGGCTAACCGTGACCGTGTCGCCGACGAGAGGACTGGAACCGTCCCTCGACACGATGACCACGCTCGCCTCGTACGGCTACCGCGTCGTACCTCATCTCTCGGCCAGGCTCATCCGTGACGAAGGACACCTGCGGGAGGTCGTGATCCGCTGCCGTGAGGTCGCGGCCGACGCCTTCGTGATCGCGGGCGATCCGCCTGAGCCGGCCGGGCTGTACGAGAGCGCCGCAGATCTGCTCCGCGCCCTGGAGAGGGTCGGCCACCCGTTCACGCAGCTCGGCATCGCCGGCTATCCCGAGGGGCACGCGCTCGTCGACCAGGCCATGCTCGACGCGGCGCTGGCCGAGAAGGCGCCCGTGGCGACCTATCTCACCACCCAGATGTGCTTCCATCCCGCGTCGATCCACGAATACCTGCGGCGCCTTCGCGCCCGCGAGATCACTCTGCCTCTCTGGCTCGGGATTCCAGGGGTCGTCAATCCGGCGAAGCTGATCCGCATCTCCACGCGCATCGGGGTCGGTGACTCGCTGCGCTACGCACGGAAGAACGCCAGCCGGATCGCGAGACTCCTCCGCCCCGGCGGCGCAAGGCCCGATCGCCTTCTCCGCGGCCTGCAGCCGACGCTCGCCGACGACGCTCTCGGTGTCGCCGGCCTCCACGTCTTCTGCTTCAACGAGTTCGCCGCCACCGAGGCGTGGCGGCAAGAGCTGTTGCGCCGCTGAGCGCGAGCCTCCCGGGGTCAGCCGGCGGCCACCTCGAGCACTGCCTTGACGATGCCGTCGTAGCCGGTGCAGCGGCAGAGGTTGCCTGAGAGGCCGATGCGCACCTCGTCCTCGGTCGGCTTCGGGTTGTCGGCCAGCAGCGCGGTGGCCGAGATGAGCATGCCGGGCGTGCAGAAGCCGCACTGGACGCCGCCGTTCTCCAGGAACGCCGACTGCAGCGGACTCAGCTCACCGCCGTCGGCAAGGCCCTCGACCGTGGTGATCTCCGCGCCCTCCGCCTGCAGTGCCAGATAGGAGCACGAGTTCACGGGCTTGCCGTCGAGCAGCATCATGCAGGCGCCGCACTCGGAGTCGTCGCAGCCCTCCTTGGAGCCGGTCAGGCCGACACTCTCGCGCACCGCGCGAAGGAGGCTGATGCCGGGGTCGAGCTCGACCGGGTAGGCGATCCCGTTGACCGTGAGCGTGGTGGACACCTTGCCCATCAGGACACACCTCCGTGCGTTGTCGTGCTTGCGGGGATCGCCACCGTGCCGCCCTTGGCGCGGATCACGGCCGCCTCGACGGCGCGTCTCGTGATCACGGCTGCCATCGCGCGACGGTAGTCCTCGGAGGCGCGAACGTCCGAGATGGGTGCGGCCGCGGCGGCGGCGGCGGCGCCTGCGGCGTCGGCAGCGGCGCGACCGCCGTCCGTGCCCACCAGAGCAGCCTCGGCATCCGCCACCCGGTGGATGGTGGGGGCGAGCGCGGTGATCGCGACCCGGGCATCGGAGATCACGTCACCGTCGAAGGTCACGACCGCGGTCGCGCCGACCACGGCGATCTCCATCTGCCGCCGGTACTCGAGGCGGATGTAGGCGCTGCCGGTGCCGGCAGCTGGGGCCGGCACGTCGATCGCGGTCAGCAGCTCGTCCGGCTTGGCGGAGGTCTGCCCCGGTCCCACGAAAAGATCGTCGAACGCAACCCAGTGCGTCCCATGCGCCGAGCGGAACGTCGCCGAGGCGCCGAGGCAGAGCAACGGCCCGCCGGTCTCCATGGCGGGCGACGCGTTCATGACGTTGCCGCCGATCGTGCCGTGCAGCCGCGTCGAGCGGGAACCGACGATGGCCGTTGCGTCCGCGAGCGCGGTGAAGCGCTCGCGAACCACCGCGTTCGACTCGATCTCGGCGTGCGTGGCCAGCGCGCCCAGCTTCAGCGACCCGTCGTCGGCCACCACGACGCCGCCGAGCTCCGCGAGGCGGTGGATGGCGACGATGCTGCCGGGCAGTGGCGTCTTGCCCTGCCGTGCCCCGACGACGAGGTCGGTGCCGCCCGCAACCGCCCGGGCGCCGCCACCGATGGCAGCAACGGCTTCGTCGACGCTCGACGCGGTGACCAGTGAGGCGACCGAGCTCATCACTTCACCTCCTTCGCCGACGCCCACACTCGCTCCGGCGTCATCGGGAGCTGCCGGACGCTGGAGCCTGTCACCTTGCGGATCGCGTTCGCGATCGCGCCCGAGGTCGGTACGCAGGGCGGCTCGCCGATCCCCTTCGAACCGCGGGGCCCAGCGTTCGGTGTGTTCGTCTCGACCCAGGCGATGTCGATCTGCGGTGCGTCCGACGCCGTCACGAGCTTGTAGTCCAGCAGGTGCGGATTGCGTTGGTGCCCGCTCTCGTCGAGTTGCGTGCCCTCGGACAGTGCCTGCCCGATGCCCATCACGACCCCGCCGTACACCTGGCCGTCGGCGCCCATCCGGTTCAAGATGATCCCCGAGTCGTGTGCGGCCGCGAACTGCATCACGCGAACGACGCCGGTGTCCCGGTCGACCTTGACCCGCGCCGCGTGGGTGATCAGCTGCGGTGCGTGGAACGACTCCAACCCGAGCCGGCCGACGCAGCCCTCCGACAGGTCGGTCGAGGGACCGTCCGGCACAACTCCCGAGCCCTTGCCCTGGAAGGTGCCGTCACCTGCGAGGTCGGCGACCGACACCGACTTGTCGGGCGACCCCTTCACGCGGACGCCACCTTCCGCCATCTCGAGGTCGCCCTTCGCGGCCTCCAGTTTCTCGGCGGCCGCGTCGAGAATCTGCTCGCGCAGATCGTCCGTCGCGGCGAGCACCGCCCGGACGCTGTTGAACGTCGTCTGGGACCCGCATGAGCCCATGTCCCAGGGCGCGGCGTCGGTGTCCTGATAGAGGAGCGAGACGTTCCCGACCTCCAGACCCAGCTCCTCCGCGACGAAGCCCGCCATCGCCATCACCGCGCCTGATCCGTTCTCCTGGGCGCCTGTGATCACCACGACGTTTCCGTCGGGTGTCAGCTGGGCGAAGGCGCCTGCCTTGGCGCTGAAGCACGGCCACCAGCCACAGGCGACGCCGATCGCCTCGTCGTCCGGTAGCTCCCGTCCGTAGCCGATCAGCTCGACCGCCCGCTCGAGTGTCTCGCGGATCCCGATGTGGTCGAACACCTGCCCGGTCGCCGAGACGGAGCCGTCCTTGATCAGCGTCCGGCGGCGGAACTCGACCGGGTCCATCTCCAGCGCGTTCGCGACCTCGTCGAGATGCTGCTCGACCGCCCAGCACACCTCCGGCGCGGTCGGGGCGCGGATCGACGACGACGGCTGGTTGTTCGTGTAGACGAGCGAGGACTCGATGTCGGCCGTCTCGATCTCGTACGGACCGAGCGCGTGCATCGCGGCCATCTGGGCGAAGAAACCGCCCTCGTGGCAGTAGGCGCCCTTGTCCAGGAAGAGGCGCGCGCGCCTGGCGACGATTCGCCCGTCCCTGGTGGCGCCTGTCTCGATCTCGACGATCGTGGGCGGGCGCTTGTGCGAGATCGCAACAAACTCCTCGTGACGTGAGAAGACGAGCTTGACCGGCCGGCCGGCCGCCTTGGCGAGCGCTGCGACATGTCCCTCGAAGTGAAAATCGCACTTGGCACCGAAACCGCCGCCGAGCAGCGGCACGACGACGCGCACGTTGTTCTGCGGGATTTCGAGCACGTCGGCCACGCCTCCGCGAGCCGCGTACGGCACCTGCGTCGACGACCACACCGTCACCTTGTCCCCGTGCCACTCCGCGACCACCGCGCGCGGCTCGATGGGCACGCCCTGCACCGCGTCGGATACGTAGCGACCCTTGACGACGACGTCTGCCGAGGCCAGCGCGGCGTCGACGTCACCCTTGACGATGGTCGAGAAGCCGAGGCGGTTGCGGTCACGCAGGAGGTTTTCGTCGAAGCCGTAGGACTCCCAGTCGGCGTGGACGAGCGGCGCGTCGGCAGCAAGCGCAAGCTGCGGGTCGGTAACGGCGGGCAACGGCTCGTAGTCGACCTCGACGAGCGCCGCCGCCTGCTCGGCGATCTCGGGGGTCAACGCGGCGACACCCGCGACGATATCGCCCTCGAAGCGCACCATGTCCTTCGCAAACAGCCGGCGGTCCTGCACCATCCCGCCGTACAGCACGTCGGGCACGTCCTCGTGGGTCAGCACGGCAAGCACACCCGGCAGCGCACGTGCCTTGGAGACGTCGAGCCGCGTGATGCGTGCGTGCGAGTGGCCGGCGTACCGGAATCTCGCGTGCAACTGTCCCGTGACGTTCAGGTCGGCCGTGTACCGGCCGGTGCCTGTCACCTTGTCCTTGCCGTCGAGACGCGTGAAGGGCTTCTTCGTGGGCTCTGCGAGTGCGCTCAAGGGTCGTCACCTTCCTGTCGGATCGCTCTGACGCTATCCAAGCAGATCGCAGATCTCGAAGCCGTGCAGCTACACGTGTGCCGCGGAAACGATGGTGATCCCGGTGAGCAGCGCGAGGACCCCCGCCGCCTGCAACCGCGTCGGACGCTCTCCGAGTCGGAGGATGCCGAGGAGCGCCGCGATCGCGGCGAACTGCGACGAGATCACCGCGGGCACGGCCACCCCGTCGCGATCCTCCGCCCAGACGAGAGCGCCGAACGCGAGCGTATCGGCGACACCGGAGAAGAGCACGTACGGCATGGCGCGGCCGGGGCGGCGGAACCGTCTTCCAGCGATCGTGGGCACACCGACGATGAGAAAACCGGCGGCGCGCACCACAGCAACGACCCCGACGACGCCTAGCCAGCCGGTGGTCTTCGTCACACCGTAGAGGCCGATGCCGGCACAGGTCGCGGAAGCTGCGGCGAACAGCAACGGTCTCAGCCCATGTGAACCACCGTCCGCTGTCCCCGGCCGGGTGAGAACGACGAGCAAGCCCACGGTGAGGACGACCAGACCCGCACCGGCCGGCAGCCCGAGCCGCTCACCGAGCACAACCGAGATGACCGCTGCGATTGCACCCGAAACGGCGATGATCGGCATCACGACCGAAACCGACCCGTGCACAAGCGCCGCGTACATCAGGAAGAAGCTGATCGGGGTGATGACACACACGACGAGCGTCCACGCGATGGCATGGGCCGTCACCGGCCCGTCGAAGCCGAGAACCAGAGCGGGCGGCACGGTCACCAGTGTCCCTACCGCCAGCACCCAGGACATCGCGCAGGGAGCCCCGAGCTCACGGGTGGAACGGGCCGCCGCGATCGCCGAGACGCCCCAGAGCACAGCGGCCACCAGACCGCCCAGCACGCCTGTCACGCGCAGTTCACGCGGCAACCGTACAGGGCTGTCAGGAGCGCCCGTGCCTTACCGTCGGGCGTCTCCGGCCACAACCGGCTGGTGACGCGCGAGGAGCGCGACCGCAAGCGAGGCGGTCCGCGGGCAGGCCGCCGCGGAACCCCTCGGTCGCGGGCTCGAACACCGGCGCGGCCGGGCCATGACCGCCGGGGCGCGCGTCACGCGCTCGCCGCGAGCGCAGCCTCGAGGCTAGGCGTGTCGGCGAGCAGCTTCCTGGTGTAGTCGGCTTGTGGGGCGTCCAGCACGGTCTCGACGATCCCGCGCTCGACGATCCTTCCCTCGCTCATCACCGCCACCTCCTGAGCGATGGTGCGAATCAGTGCGAGGTTGTGCGTCACGAAGAGGAGACCGAGGTCGAGCTCGCGCTGCAACTCTGCGAGCACGTCGAGAATCGCAGCCTGCACCGAGACGTCGAGTGCTGAGGTCACCTCGTCGCACACGAGCAGCTTCGGCTCGGCAACGAGGGCCCGGGCGATCGCCACGCGCTGCCGTTCACCCCCCGACAGCTGGTGGGGATAGCGACCGACGACCGTGGACGACAGCTGCACGCGCGCAAGCCCTTCCTCCACGCGCCGGCGAGCGTCGGCGCCGCCCGCCCCGAAGAAGTGAGCGAGCGGCTGCGCCAGGATCTGCCCGATCGTCTTCCGAGGGTTGAGCGAGTTGTACGGGCTCTGGAACACGTACTGGATCTCGCGGCGCGCCTCGTTGTCGCGCGCGCGGCTTCCGGGCTCGAGCGGGCGGCCGGCGAAGGCCACCTCGCCCGTGTAGGCAGCGTGCAACCCACCGATGCAGCGGGCGAGCGTCGTCTTCCCGGAGCCGGACTCTCCGACCAGCGCCACGCACTCCCGAGGCCGCACGGCGAGGTCGACGCCGAAGAGCACCTGGCGCGTGCCGTACGAGGCGTCGAGACCGCTGACCCGGACGAGTATCGAGTCGTCGGCCACCTCGGGAAGCATCGACGCACCCGGCCGGGCCGAGGCCGACTCGCGTGCCACCTCTGCGTGCCGCAGGCAGCGCACGTCATGGTCGGGGGCGAGTGTGGCGAGCGGCGGCGTCTCCGACTGACAGGCGGCGGCGACGTAGGAGCAACGTGGCGCGAAGAAGCAGCCGGGCGGCCGGTGGCCGGGGCGCGGCGCGGTGCCGGGAATGCCGACGAGAGCGTGCTCGCCCGACATCTCGGGGATGGCCTCCACCAGGCGCCTCGTGTAGGGATGGGCCGCGGCGCGGAAGAGTGTGCCTGTCGGCCCGAGCTCCGCCAGCCGGCCCCCGTAGAGCACCGCCACGCGGGTGGCGAGCGTGGCCACGACCGCGAGGTCGTGGCTGACATAGACGGCTGCCACACCGTGCGCCTGGCACAGCTCCTGGACGGTCTCGAGCACGTGCGCCTGCGTGGTCACGTCGAGCCCGGTCGTCGGCTCGTCGAGCACGATCACGCGTGGTCGATTCGCGAACGCCATCGCCAGCGCCACCCGCTGCTGCTGGCCACCCGACAGCTGGTGCGGGTAACGGCGCAGGAAGCCGGCTTCACTCGGGAGCAGGACGTCGCCGAGCGTCTCCTCGATGCGAGCGCGGCGCTCGGCGTCCGACGACCCGAACTCGTGCTGGCTGAGCGCCTCCTCGAGCTGGCTGCCGACGCGCATCGCCGGGTTGAGCGCCGAGGCCGGATCCTGAGGCACGTACGAGACGAGCTTGCCGCGCAGCTCCTGGCGCTCGCGTGCCGGAAGCGCGAGGATGTCGCGCCCTTCGACCCGGACCTCGCCCCCGGCGATGCGCGCGCCGCGCCGCGTATGACCGAGCAAAGCCAGGCCGACCGTCGTCTTGCCGGAGCCGGACTCGCCCACGAGGCCGAGGATCTCGCCCGACGCGACCACAAACGAGATCCCATCCACGATGTCCTCGCGGTCGCCGTCGACGAGCTCGACACGCAGGTCGACAACCTCGAGCGCTGAAGTCCCCGCCGCGCTCACTCTTGGCCTTTGCGTGCTCGCTCGATCCCGATCGCAGCGCGGTTGAGCCCGTCGCCGATCAGGCTGGTGCCGATCGTGAGCAGGCCGATGGCGATCACCGGCATCACGACCGGCCAGGGCTGGATGGTGAGACCGTTCTTGTTCTCGTTGATCATCAGCCCCCAGTCCGCGGCGGGGGGCTGCAAGCCGAAGCCGAGGAAGCTGAGCCCTGCGACGACGGCGATGTTGAACGTCAGCCGCAGCGTCGTCTCGACGAGCAGCGGGCTCGTGATGTTCGGCAGCACCTCGCTCCAGAGGATCTTGCGGCGGGGCAGCCCGATCGCCTCGGCGGCGCGCACGTAGTCGCGCTCCACCACCTCGACTGCCGCGCCACGCGCCACGCGGGCGGCCCGGGGCACCGTGGTCACTGCAACCGCCACCACGAGCAGCCACAGCTTGGGGCCGACGGTGGCTGCGAGCACAAGGGCGAAGACGATCTGGGGGAACGAGAGCACGACGTCCATCGCGCGCATCACGAACTCGTCGAGCCGACCCCTGGAGTACGCGGCCAGCAGGCCGACGGCAACGCCCCCGGCGACTCCGAGCACCGTGGCGAGGCCGGACAGCGCCAACACGGAGACGCCTCCTGCGAGGAAGCGGCTCAGCACGTCCCGCCCGATGGCGTCCGTACCGAGTAGTGCGTCTCGTTGGGGGTTGGCGAACGGCAGGAGCCCTTCCACGCCCTGATCCGGGGGGTGCGGGGTGACGAACGGCCCGATCAGCGCGATCGCCACGAGCAGCACGGTGATCACGACACCGATCTTTGTTCGGTGCTGCGACCAGGCGATACTCACGAGCACGCGCCAAGGCCGGATCGAGCGCACCGCCTCGGCGGCGGCCGTGACCGCGACGTCGCTCACGAGAGCGAGGTCCGCAGACGCGGGCTGACGAGGATAGTGGCCACGTCCGCGAGCAGGTTGAGGGTGACGTAGAGCCCCGCGATGATCAGCGCGAGCGCCTGCACCACGGGCATGTCGCGTGCCCGAACGGAGTCCACGAGCAGGAGGCCGATGCCCGGGTAGTTGAAGACCGCCTCCACGACGACGATGCCGCCCGCCAGATAGGCGAGGTTGATCGCCGCCACCTGGAACGACGGCGCGAGCGCGTTCGGGACCGCGTGGCGCCACAGCACGCGACGCTCCGAGAGCCCCTTGAGCCGGGCCATCTCGACGAAGTCGCTCTCCAGGATCTCGACCGTGGAGGCCCGCATGATGCGCGCGGTGTACGGCACCACAGCGATCACGAGCGTGAGTACGGGGAGCACCAGCTCCTTCGGGTAGTGCCAGGGCCCGACGCCGGGCGTGGTCACGATCACGCTCGGCAGCACCTGGAAGACGGTCGTCGAGAAGAGGACGGCCAGCGTGATCCCGACTACGAACTCGGGGAGCGCCGCCAGCCCGAGGGTGGTCACGGAGGTCACCTGGTCGAACGCGCTGTCGCGGCGGCGGGCGCTGATCGCGCCGAGCGCGACCCCGAAAGGGATGCTGATCGCCGCAGCGATCAACATCAGGAAGAACGAGTAGACGAGCCGCTCTCCGAGCACCTCGGTCACCGGCAGGCGGTTTGCAAGCGACAACCCGAGGTCACCCGTGAAGACGCCCGTGATCCAGTCCCAGTACTGCTCGAACACCGACCTGTCGAGACCGAGCTGCTGCCGGAGCTCGGCCAGCGACTCCGGGGTCGCACTGCGACCCAGGATGGCGCGGGCGGCGTCTCCCGGCAACGCCTGCGTGGCCGCGAAGATGACCAGGGATGCCACGAAGAGGGTGACGACCCCGAGCAGCAGACGGCGGATGACGAAGGCGGGAATGCCGCGCATGAGGTGAGGAGGCGGGACGGGGCGAGTGCCCCGTCCCGCCTGTTCCCTAGACGAAGTAGATCGTTCGGAACCCGTTGCCGTACTTGTTGAGGTTCAGGGTGCCGCGGTCGAGCTTGAAGCCCCCGACCTTCGTCGAGTACGCGTCGGTCAGGTTCTTGAAGCCCCAGATGATGAGCCCGCCGTCGTTGTACTCCATCTCCTGCATGTCCTTGATGATCTGGGCACGCTTCTTCTCGTCGACAGTCGCCAGTGCCTGCTTGTAGAGGCCGAAGAACTTCGGGTAGTTCTCGTACTGATCCCAGTGCGTCTCGTTGAACGGCGCCGTTGTCAGCACACCCGCTGCGACCTGTTGCAGGTAGTTACGCGTGCCCCAGTAGTCGGCGGAGAACGGCCACTTCAGATACTGGTCGCCGTAGATGACCCCGCCGTCGACGTTGTTGACGGTGACCTTGACGCCGCCGGCTTTGGCGTTCTCGGCGAAGATCGTCGCACCCTCGACCATTCCCGTGTCGGCCGGGCTGGTGATGAGCTCGACCTCGAGGTTCTCGGCACCCGCCGCCTTGAGCAGCGACTTCGCCTGCTCCGGGTCGTACTTCCGCTGCGGGAACTCGTCGCCGGCGTACGCCGGGTCGAACGGCGAATAGATGTCGTTGCCGACCCGTCCGAAGCCCGAGAGGCCCTGCTGCACGACCTGAGGCCGGTTGATCAGGAGCCGGAAGGCACGGCGCACGCGGACGTCGTTGAACGGAGCGGTGTCTACCCGCATGCAAAGCGGCGTCCAGGCGCCGGTCTGCGCCGTGTAGATCTTGAGGTTCTTGCGGCCCTTGACGACCGGCACCTGCGCGAACGGCACGTCGGTCATGGCGTCGATCTGCCCGGAGAGCAGCGCGTTGACCTTGGCGGCGTCGTCCTTGAAGTTGATGATCCTTACCTGGTCGAAGTACGGCTCCCCGGTGCGCCAGTAGTTCTCGTTGCGGACGTGGACGCTCTCGCGGCCGGGGGTGAAGCTCTTGACCTTGAACGGACCTGTGCCGATGTACTGCAGCGGGCCTTTGCCGACGGCGTTCGGCTGGTAGCCGACCGGGACGACGCCCTGGAAGTACTGCGCGAATCCCTCCATCAAGGTCACATCGCCCCGGCCGAGCGTGAGGCGGCAGGTGCGCTTGTCGAGCTTCTTGATCCGCTTGAGATCGATCGCGCCGAAGCCGGCGTTCCCGAACAGCTTCAGCTTGGTGTTCTTCGTGCGCTTGATCGAGTAGATGACGTCGTCGATCGTCAGCGTCTTGCCGTTGTGGAACTCGATGCCGTCCTTGACGCGGATCAGGTACTGGTTGGCCTTCTCGGCTTTGAGCTCCTCGGCCAGGTTGAGCTTGATCTTGTAGTTCTCGTCGAAGTAGGCGAGCCCCTCGAAACCGGCGACGAGCCGGACGATGTCGGACTTGGCGACGATGTGCTGGCCGTCGATGAAATCGGTCGAGCCGCCGGTGACGGCGATGCGGAAGGTGCCGCCACGCTTCTTGTTGACCGACGAGAACGCGGCCTCGGTCAAGGGGCCGAACGCGCCGGCGGACGCCACGAGCCCGAGAGCGGTAGCGCGCTTGACGAGGTCCTCGCGCGTCATGCCGCGCCGGACCTCCCTGGCCAGAATCTCGTCGACGCCGGACTGGACTGTGGTCATACACCCTCCTTCTCGGTGACTGGAGCGGCAGGTGCGAACGGCCCGGGCGTACCCGGTCGCGCGCGATGTTAACATAACTGACGCGTCAGTCAGGAAACCTTTCTCGAACCATTGCGCGCGGAGTATGACCAACGATGAGCCCGAGGCCAAGTGTCGAAGCCGAGCGCCGCGAGGAGGTGCTGCGGGCGACGTGGGCTTTGCTCACGGAGCGCGGCCTCGCCCAGGTGCGCGTCGCAGACATCGCCGCGCGCGTCGGGGTGAGTACGGGCACCGTCCACTACTACTTCCGGACGAAGAACGAGCTTCTCGAAGCAACGTTTCGCTTCGTCGTGGCACAGGCGCGGCTCGCCTCGGAGGCGGCGCTGGCCGGAAAGGACGATCCCTGGGGGCGACTCGTTGCGGTACTCGACGCGCACATGCCGGAGGGCAGCGCCCACGCCGAATGGGTGCTCTGGTTGCAACTCTGGAACGAGGCACTCGTGACGCCGGCGCTTCGGGCGCTCGACCGCGAGTCCTACGACGGGTGGTTGGCGCTGGTGGAGGGCATCGTCCGTGATGGGCAGGAGCGCGGTGCGTTCCGTCCCGTGCCGCCTCACGACTTCGTACTGCGTCTGCTGACGATGATGGACGGCCTCGTGATCCAGCACACGATGGACTCGGCAGAGATCACACTTCCCCGACTGCGTGAGCTTCTCCTCGGCTTCGCCCGCGATCAGCTGATCGGCGACGGCACCCCGTGAAGATCGCGAGCATCGAGACCTTCACAGACGAGTTCGTCGGCATCGTCCGAGTGCGCACGGACGAGGGGGCCGAGGGCTACGGCCAGGTCGCGCCGTACCATGCCGACCAGACCGTGGCCGTGCTGCACCGGCTCGTGGCGCCGCACGCGCTGGGTCGCGACGCCGACGACATCGATGGGCTCGTCGACCTCGTTCCCGAGCGGGAGCACAAGTTTCCGGGGTCGCACCTCTACCGCGCGCTTGGTGGAGTCGAGACCGCGCTCTGGGACCTTCGCGGCAAGCGAGCCGGGCGGAGCGTGTGCGAGTTGCTCGGAGGGGGCCCGCGGCCTGTACGCGCCTACGCCTCGAGCATGCGCCGCGACATCGCTCCCGCGGAGGAGGCCGCGCGCCTGTCGGTGCTCCGCGAGAGCCAGGGTTTCGACGCCTTCAAGATCCGAGTCGGCAGCGAGTGCGGGCACGACGAGGACGAGTGGCCGGGACGCACGGAGGCCGTGGTCGCAGCCGTACGTGACGCGCTCGGGCCCGGCACGGCGTTGCTCGTCGACGCCAACAGCTGCTACACGCCTGCGAAGGCGATCGAGGTCGGACGCATGCTGGAGTCGTACGGCGTGTGCCACTTCGAGGAGCCGTGCCCCTACTGGGAGCTCGACTGGACGAGGCAGGTGGCGGAGGCGCTCGACCTCGACGTGACGGGGGGCGAGCAGGACTGCGAGCTTCCCACCTGGAGGCGGATGATCGGAATGCGCGCGGTGGACGTGGTGCAGCCCGACGTCTGCTACCTCGGCGGTCTCACCCGAACGCTGCGCGTGGCGGCGCTCGCTCACGAGGCCGGCCTTCCGGTGACGCCGCACTCGGCCAACCTCTCGCTCGTTCTCGTCTTCACCCTGCACCTACTCGGCGCGATTCCCAACGCCGGCCCGTACGTCGAGCTGTCGATCGAACCCGACGCGTACTACCCGTGGCAGGTAGGGCTCTACGAGCCTGCGCCAGTCGTCCGTGACGGGGCAGTGGCGATCCCCACCGGCCCTGGTTGGGGCGTGGAGGTCTCAGGTGACTGGCTCGCGCGGGCGCAGTACCAGCTCTCGAGAGCCTAAGAACTCGTCTCAGAATGACGGTTGCAGCCTCCTGAAGCAGACGAGGCAGCAGGCGAGGGCGAGGAACGCTTCGTGGATCTCGTGGCGGCGGTCGTAGCGGACGAGGAGTCGTTTGTAGTTGTGCAG
>JBJXGY010000053.1:0-7235 GCA_046160185.1 Gaiella sp.
CCTGACGCTGCGGCAGCGCCGCGAGTGTCGACGCCGCGTCGTCGTCGCCTCCCGCGGCGACCAGCACCCTGATCGCCGCCTGGACGAGGCCACGCTCGACGTAGGTGGCGGCGACCCGCCGCGCGACATCGGGCGCGAGCTCGCCCCTCGCGACGAGGACGTCGCGCACGAGATCCGGGAGAACGATGCTCCCGTCAGCCGCGACCTCGAAAGGGATACCCGCAGCGGCAGCGTCCTCCACCAGCGCTGCGTCACCGCACGCGCACTCGGCGATCTCCATCGTGAGCTCAGGAAGATGCGCGATCTGCACGACGGCGGCGCGGGCCGCCTCCGGCAGCTCGTCCAGCTGGTGCTCGATCAGGGCGGCAATCAGGGCATGACCGGAGGCGAGGCGTTCCAGCTCGGCCTCGATGTCCTGCGAGCGGGTCAGCCGCTCGAGTGCGAGGACGGTGGCCAGAGGCCAGCCGCCGCAGAGCGAGAAGAGGCGGGCGTCGAGCCCATCCGCAGCTGCTCCCCGCGCCTCGAGCAGACGCACGACCTCGTCGGCCGTGAAGGCGAGGTCGGTCGAGCCGAGCTCCAGCACGCCGGGCAGGCTTCCGAGTCGGGCAACCCCGGCCGGCAGGGCTCTGGCCAGAAGGACCATCCTGTGATTCACAGGAAGCTCCTCGGCGATCCGGGCCAGCAGCTCACCCGACTCCCGGCCGGCCCGCTCGGCTTCGTCCACGATCAGCAGCACGTCGTCGTCGAGGCCGTGGAGCACATCGAGCAGGCGCTCGACCGCCTCCGCCGGATCGGTTGCGGACGAGGCGAGCGCTTCGGCGAGGTCCGAGAGCGACGCCCGGCGGAAGGCGCGCATCAGCCTGCGAAAGAGCAAGTCCGGGTCGGCGTCACCCGCCTCGAGTGCCACGACAACGGTCGGCACGCCGAGCGTGACCGCCAGCTCGGTCGCCAGCACCGTCTTTCCGTACCCACCACCGGCGGCAACCAGCGAGACCGGCGCACCGGTCATCGCCCCGACCAGCCGTGATCGAGCCACGTGGTGACGCGGGAGGGTCAGCCGGGCCGCAGACATCGAGTTCCTCTTCACATCGTCCGCTGCCGGTGCCTGGAAAGTCAAGAACGCCCGGCGCTGCCGCCGTCGCACCGCCAACAGCCCGGCGGTGTGGGCACTCGGGTCTCAGGCGGGACGCGAGGGCACAACGTGCATCGCGCAGCGGCAGGCGTAGCTCGCCAAGCCTGCGAGCAAACACTAGGGATTTCCAGGTTTCGGAGAACCCACCCGGCTGCCAGAATCGGGGCCATGCCGACAGCACGGGATCCATGAGTGCGTTCCTGGACGAGCTAGCCCGCACATTGGCGACGCCGATGCCGCGCTCGCGCGCGTTCCGGATCCTCGCTGGAGCCGTCGTCGCGGCCGCCGTTCCCGCGCTCCGCCCGCAGCGCGCATCCGCCCACGCGAGCGTGCCCGCCCTCACGACCGGCTGCGAGCCGAAACAGTGCAAGCCGCCGGAGCCGTTCCTGTGCGCCTGCCGCGGGTCAAAGCCGAGCAACTGCAACAGCGTGTGCGGCGTCGCCGGCTCGACCTGCTGCTGCTTCATGAAGGGCGGGGACCTGATTTCGCTGATCGCCTGTCCTCCGGGGTACCGCTGCGATCCGCCGAGAGAGTCCTGCGCCTGTATTCGGCCGTGCGGCAGCAGCTGCTGCAAGCCCGACGAGGAGTGCAGGAACGGCACGTGTGCGAAGAAGGTCTGCGGACCCGACATCACGAGCGAGCTCGAGAGCACGCTTTCGCGTGTCAAGTCCGCGTTTGCCGGCTGGTCGGGAGCGAAACGGTTTGTTGCATGCACGAACCTGGTGACGCTGCCCGGTGCGGCGTCCTCGTGGGACATCCGCGAACTCGGCCCAGGAGGCAGGTCGGGGTTCAGCAAGTCGTATCAACCGTCCTGCTCGACGTGTGGCCACTCCGTCCAGGTCGGAACGGACTGCCACTACTCCGGCTCGGTGAACTACGTCGTGTACGGCGTGATGATGCGGCTCTGTCACGACCATTTCACGA
Organism: Gaiella sp.; assembly: GCA_046160185.1. Lineage (GTDB taxonomy): Bacteria > Actinomycetota > Thermoleophilia > Gaiellales > Gaiellaceae > Gaiella. Next base: position 2,057 of record JBJXGY010000053.1, read on the forward strand.
GGGAGGAGTCCGGCTTCGCCGATTGGTACTCGTCGAACGAGATGCTCGAGCTGATCTACATACACAAGAACAAGTCAGGCACCGAAGCAGCCAACTTCCAGGCCTCCAACAACTGGGCGCTCGCCGGATATCACTCCGGCTCGGTCCGACCAACCCCGCCGGGGGACCGCAAGGAGTGCACACCCTGCCCGAACGGATACTCGGGACGAGGGCTGACTGTCAACTGGCTGCCGTACAAGATTGGCCCGCCGTGAGAGGCCCGCCCGACAGGGCGCGACGTGCGCGTCGTGGTCGTGTGGGTCTGCGCCCGTGCGTCGTGCGTTTGGCCCTTGCACTGCTCCTCGCGGTCTCCGTCGCCGTGTCGGCAGCGCTCACCACTGCTGCCGCCACCTCAGGAGAGACACGCTCCAGGGCGGCCACGCTCTGCCTGGGCAAGCCGACCACAATGGTCGGAACGAGCGGCGACGACCAACTGCTGGGGACAGCCGGGGACGACGTCATCGCCGGCGGTTCTGGCAACGACCGAATCAGCGGAGGCGGCGGCATCGACCTGCTGTGCGGAGGCGACGGCAACGATCAACTCGACGCTGGCGCCGGTCGCGGGAACCTGCTCGACGGCGGCCCGGGAGACGACACGCTCAACGGGGGGCGCGGGGTAGACGTGCTCGACGGCGGGGCGGGTGACGACACACTGTCCGGCGGCGCAGGTGACGACACCGCCACGTACGAACGATCCTCCGCGCCGGTACGCGTCTCGCTCGAACCGGGCGAAGCAACGGGATGGGGAACCGACAGGCTGACGGGCGTGGAAACGGTCGTCGGCTCGCGCTTCGCCGACACCCTCGTCGGCGACGCCCGCCGCAACCGCCTCTCAGGCCACCTCGGCAACGATCGACTCAACGGCTCCGGCGGCAACGATCTCCTCGACGGGGGACCCGGCAAAGACTTCGCAGACGGAGGCCCCGGCAGCGACCTCTGCATCACCGTGGAAAGGACCGCGCACTGCCCATGAACGACGCTCGCGCCCTCCACTCCGGCAGCCGGCGATGACGATGATCGCCGCTCTCGGCCTCGTCGCCCGTCTCATCCTCGCCGGCGTATTCGCAGTCGCGGCCATTACCAAGCTCGTGGATCGAGAGGGCACGCGGAAGGCCGTTGCTGCCTTCGGCGCGCCTGCCCGGATCGCCGCGGCGCTGGCCATCGGGCTCCCGCTCGCCGAGCTCGCCGTAGCCGGGCTGCTCCTACCCTCGTCGACCGCAGCGGCCGGCGCGCTCGGAGCGCTGGTTCTGTTGGGAACGTTCACCGCAGCGATTGCCTGGAACCTCGCCCGCAGGCGCACGCCCGATTGTCACTGCTTCGGGCAGCTCCACTCGGCGCCGGCGAGCTGGAAGACGCTCGCGCGCAACGCCGTGCTTCTGGCCCTCGCAGCGTCCGCTCTCGCCGGCATCCTCGCCGAGCCGCCAGCGAGCGCTCTGGCCTGGATCGGCGACCTCAACGGCGCCGAGCTCCTCGCCCTCGCCGTTGCGGTATCCGTAGCCGCACTGGTCGCGGTGGGTGCCGCCGCATTCGTCACGCTGATGCGCTCGTACGGGACGGTCCTCGTGCGGCTGGAGCGGCTCGAGCGAGCACTCGCCGAAGCAGGCATCGACCCCAACGGAGTCGCGATGCCCGAGCTGGGTCTCGAGCCGGGCACCCCTGCCCCCGCCTTCCGGACGACAGCTCTGAGCGGCGCGACCGTCTCGCTCGAGACGCTCACCTCCACGGGTCTGCCGAGCCTTCTCCTCTTCACGAGCCCGACGTGCGGCCCGTGCAAGGTACTTCTGCCGGCGGCCGCTGCCTGGCAGCGCGAGCACGCCGATGAGCTGACCGTCGTCTTCGCGAGCGACGGCTCTCGCGAGGAGGTCCGAGCCGAGGCCGAGGAGCTCGGGCTGCGGCATGTCCTCCTGGACGATGACCGCCGGCTCTCCGAGTCGTACCTGGCCAACGGGACACCAAGTGCCGTATTGATCTCGCCCGACGGGTCAATCGGGAGCTGGGTGGCCTCGGGCGCGGAGTGGATCGAGCAGCTCGTCGCGCAGGCCCTGTCGGGTAAGGACGACGGCGGCCTCCCGTTGGGAGCGGAAGTCCCGGCCCTGGAGCTCCCCACGCTCGACGGGGAAGCCGTGTCGCTCGAGTCGCTGCGCGGCCGAGATGCCCTGCTTCTCTTCTGGAACCCGGACTGCGGTTTCTGCCGCTCGATGCGCGACGACCTGCTCGCCTTGGAGGGCTCGACGAACGGGGTCACCCCACGCCTGGTCGTCGTCTCGTCGGGAGACGCGGAGAGCACGCGCGCCGAGGGCTTCCGGTCGCTCGTGCTGCTGGACGAGGATTTCGCCGCAGGCTCGGCGTTCAACGCGAACGGAACGCCGATGGGCGTCCTCGTCGACGCGGATGGCCGAGTTGCGTCGCCGGTTGCGGCAGGCGCCGAGGCTGTGCTCGCTCTGGTCAATGGGCACTAGTGCGGCGTCTCACAACGATTAGAGAAGGAGTCGGGGTCGGCTTAAGCCTGACCCCGACACAGTCTCCACCGTCGTTGTAAGCCGCCGCACCAGATGCTTGCTGCACGTTGTCGGCCGCCATACGGCCGACAACGTGATCCTGAAGAGGGCGAACTCCCTCACCGAGTTTCCGGTGGAACATTGCGAGATGACGCACTAGGGCAGGCAGACACATGTCGAGCCACATCGCCGAGTCGCACGGCGTACGCGGAAGACATCTGCGCGACGGGTCGCCTGAACGGAGGTCAGGCGCGGGAATGATCCGGGAGGTCAGCGCGAGTCGGCGAGCCGGGAGCTGATCTCGTACAACGCGATCGCGCCCGCCGCCGCCACGTTCAGCGACTCCGCCGGCCCGAGGAGCGGGATCCTGACCTTGCAACACTGTGTTGCAAGGTTGTCGGGCAGTCCCGTTCTCTCGGCGCCGAGCAGGATCGTGACGGGCCGTTCGAGGTCGAGGTCCGCACTCGGCAGCGGGGCTCCGTCATGCGCATCGAGCGCGATGGTACGGGCGTCGAGCTCGGGCCACGGGACGATCGGGACGCGGAACGTCGCACCCGCGGCTGCGCGCGTCGCCTTGGGCGAGAGTGGATCGGAGCAGCCGGCAGAGAGTGCGATCGCGGCGCCATACGCGTCTGCGGTGCGCATGAGCGTGCCGACGTTGCCGGGATCGGTCACCTGCCAGAGCGCGACCGTCACCGGGCGCGGTGCCGTGGGCAGGTCGCCCGCGCGATAGACCCCGATTGCGCGTGCCGGATGCGGGAGCGTCGAGAGCGAGGCGAGAACGTCCGCTGCCGCCGTCTCGCCCGCGAGGAAGAGGGCCACCGGCTCGATCCCGGCTGCCTGGGCGGCGAGGACGAGATCCTCGCCTTCGACCGCGAACAGGCCCGTCTCGGCACGGTGCTTGTGCTGGTTGAGGAGCTTGCGCGCCAGCTTGACGGCATCGTTGTCCTTCGATGTGATCAATCGAAGAAAACCTCGATCATCGGTGCTCCCACGACCAGGGAGTCGAGCGGCTCCTGCGCCAGATACCAGTCGTTCCATCGATGGGGGCGGGTGAAGACCCAGCGTCGGGTCGGCTCGTCGGTCACGGGCACGGCGCGGGCCGGCAGATCCGCTGCAAGCGACTCCTTGAGGTGGAAGGTGAAGCGCGGGTCCGCCAGCAGGTTCGCGTACCAGCTGCGCGCCCCGGACGTGCCGGTCACGAAGGTCCTGCCGTCGAGGTGCAGGAACCAGATCTCGTTACGCCGCGACAGCCCCGAACGTGCACCTGTCGTGGTGATGTCGATCATGCCGTCGGCGGCGAGGGCTCGCGCGATCTCGGCAGGGAGCGGCATGCCCGGACGATAGCCCGGCGCTCTGCGTGCTCAGTGAACGATGCGGTGCGGGCTGAGCCCGCACGTCACGCCAGCGCGGCCTTCGCCTTCTCCGCCACCGCAGTGAACGCGGCGGGGTCGGAGACGGCCAGGTCGGCGAGGCTCTTGCGATCGAGCTCGATGCCGGCCTTGGAGAGACCGTTGATCAGCTGGTTGTAGGAGAGCCCGTTGGCCCGCGCGGCCGCGTTGATGCGGACGATCCACAGCGACCGGAACGTGCGCTTCTTGTTCTTGCGGTCGCGGTAGGCGTAGCGTAGGGAGTGGTCGACCTGCTCCTTGGCGTAGCGGTAGTGGGTGCTCTTGAGCCCGTAGTACCCCTTCGCCTGGTCGAGAACCTTGCGGCGCTTCTTGCGCGCGTGAACGGAACGCTTGACGCGTGGCATCCTGATCCTCCCTCTCTACAGCCCGAGCAGCCGCTTCACCGACCGCTTGTCGCTCGCCTTGACCTCGTGATCCCTCGCGAAGTCCCGCTTACGCTTCGCCGTCTTCTTGCCCAGGTTGTGGCTCTTCATCGCGTGCCGGCGCATCAGCTTGCCCGACGCCGTCAGCTTGAACCGCTTCTTTGCTCCGCTCGCTCTCTTGATCTTTGGCATCCGTCTTCACTCCTGCGTTCTTCGTGGGGCCCAACAGCATCACCATGTTGCGGCCGTCGATAATGGGCTGCTGCTCGACCGCGCCGATCTCCTTGACGTCCTCGGCGAGGCGCTCGAGAAGCATCCGACCGCGCTCCGGGTGCAGATTCTCGCGCCCGCGGAACATGATCGTGACCTTCACCTTCGCCCGCTGGTTGAGGAAGCGGCAGACGTGACCCTTCTTGGTCTCGTAGTCGTGCACTCCGATCTTCGGCCTGAGCTTGATCTCCTTGACGTGAACCTGCGACTGGTGCTTCCGCGCGAGCTTCGCCTTCTGCTCCTGCTCGTAGCGCCACTTCCCGTAGTCCATGACGCGCGCCACCGGCGGGTCGGCGCTCGCGGCGACCTCGACCAGGTCGAGATCCTTGGAGATCGCGTACTCGAGCGCCTCCTTGGTTGCCTTGATGCCGATCTGGCTTCCGTCCTCGTCGACGAGACGCACCCGCGGCACCCGGATCAGCTCGTTGATCCGATCCTGGTGGACGACGGGCCGCGTCCGGTCCTCGGGACGCCGGCGGGGTCTCAAAGGCTCTTCACCAAGCTGCGCTGATCCTCTCCTGAAACGACAAAACCGCTGCAAGCAGCGGCACCGGATCCTCGTCTGACGACTCGGTTGAACCCCGCACGACCATGTGCC
>JBJXGY010000054.1:0-10633 GCA_046160185.1 Gaiella sp.
CCGCCGTTGGCCAGCGAGACGGTCATACAGTGGAAGATCGACGCGGTGTACAGCGCGGGTGCGAGCGGATGCTCGAGGTTCTCGTGGAGATGGCTGGAGCCTGCGATGTCGACCATCAGAAAGACGCCACCCGGGCGGAGAGCCTCGTGGATCGCCGTGACGGCCTCTCCGGGCCGGGGCAGGTCGTGGATCACGTCGAACGCGGTGACGAGGTCAGCGCTGCCCGGGTCGATCGAAAGGACATCCCGCTGCTCGAACGATGCGTTATCGAGCCGAAGCGCCGCTGCTTCCGCCCGCGCTGCGACGATGCCCTGTTCCGAGAGGTCAATGCCCGTGACGCGGCTCGCTGGGAAGGCATCCGCGATCAGGTTCGCCGCGTGGCCGTGACCACAGCCGACGTCGAGTACGTCGATGCCCGCGCGCAGCCGGTCGACGAGACCCTCGGCGAGCGTCAGCGTGACGTCGATCAACACGGCGTCGTGGATCTGCGCCGATTCCTCGGCCTGCAGCGCCTGGAAGCGCGGCATCGCCGAGTACGGCACGCCGCCCCCGTTGCGGAAGCACTCCAGGACCTGCTGCTCGAGCTCGCCGAAGAGTGCTGCGTATTGCGCGAACGACCCGAGGTTGTCGGGCCCGGCGGCCCTCGTCAGGCAGACGGCGTGCTCTGCCGGGAGCGCATACGTGCCGGCCTCGTGGTCGTGCTCGACGACGCCACCAACCGTCATGCCCGCCAGCCACTCGCGCACGTAACGCTCGTCGAGCCCCGCAGCCTCTGCGATCCGGGCGCTCGTAGACGGCGGCAACCCGGCCATCGTGTCGAACAGTCGGGTCTGATGCCCCAAGCTGAGCAACAGCGTCAACATGCCGTCGTTGAGGATCTGGAGCGCGCGACCTGCGAACGCCTCGGCCCTCGCCTCGTCGATCACCGTCGTCGACATCTCGTGCCTCCTTCGTGTCGGGAACGAGTTCACGATGCGCCGTCGAGGCCGACAGCGCAATCGGTACCGGTACCCAATTTCGCGTCCGTCGCTACGCAACTCCGTGGGTGTGCGCCCAGGCTGTCGCGGCAGCTCTTGCCGTTCGACCCGAGAGGCCAAGCTTCGTGTAGACGTTCGCCACATGCCGCTCGACCGTCCGGACGCTCAGAAACAGCGCGCGGGCGATGTCGTCGTTGGAGTCGCCACGGGCTACGAGGCGCAGTACCTCCTGTTCACGCGGCGAGAGCCGGCCGGACCGAGCGGCTGTTCCTGACACCGTCGATCCCAGTTGCGCCAGCAGCTTGGAGGCCCGTCCCTCCGCCTCGTGCGCCTGTCTGTCCCTGCCTGCTTCGCGCTCTGTCTCGGCAAGCTCACGCCAGGCCTGGGCGGCCTCGAATGGAGCGCGAGCCGACTCGAACATGATCGCCGCGTCCTCGAACAGCGCACACGCGGACACCTTGTCTTCACGCGCGCCGGCAGTCCGCGCTTGGGCCAGCAGGGCAGAGGCACGGAAGGGCGGCGTGCCGACGGCCTCAGCCGCGTCGTGCAGCTCTGTCGTCGCCTCCTCAGCCAGTTCGAGACGGCCGAGCGCGAGCGCAGCTCGCACGACGAGCTCGAGCCCAGGCACGCGCTCGAACCGATCGATGTCGCCGACCCGGCGGAGGAAACGAAGCCCGGCAGCAAGGGCCGACACCGCATCCTGGCGATCGAACGCGAGCAGACCGGCGTGGAGGTCGTGAAGGCGATGGCTCTCGCAGCCGGACAGAAGCTCCGACGCATCGTCCAGGCGTCCCTGCCGGCGCCTGAGCTCCGCCACACGCACGAGCGCATCCGTGACTCTGCCCGATCGGGCCGAGCGGTAGAAAGCGGCGGCCCGCTCGAGCTCGTCGTCGGCAGCCGACCACGCACCCTGCCACAACAGGACGTCAGCATGATGGAGGCGGCAGACCGCGAACATGAAGCGGTCGTCGAAGCGCGTGGCGATCTCGCTCACCCGCTGGCACCACTCGGCAGCCCGGTCGAGATCCCGCACCCGTTTGCAGGCGTCGATCAGGTAGCAGCAGATCGTCTCGGCCATGTCGACGTCGCCGACCTCCCCCGCCACGGCGGCTGCCGTTGAGGAGTCGAGCCGGCGCATACCATCCGCCACAGCACCCGACGCCACGAGCGCCAGTCCCTCCAGCGCCAGTGCGAATGCCTCGACGTCGCGGGATCCGGCATCGCGGGCAAGCTGGGCGGCCTCGGAAGCATGCAAAGCACACGCTACGGGGTCGTTGTCGATGAGCATCGCAACGTGCGCGCGCAGCGCAACGGCGAGCGCCCGGCCCTCGCTCGGCTCCCGGCCGTCGGTGAGCCTCAGCGCCCGCTCGACCCAGCCGTTTGCCTCGGCCGTGCGGCCGAGGACGTAGGCGTCGATGCCGAGTTGCGCGGCGAGCCGCGAAGCGCTCTCATCGTCCCTGCGAGCCCGGGCGATCCGGTAGCCCTGCTCGTGCGCAGCCACCGCAGCTTGGAGCTCCCCGAGGTACCGGGCGGCGATCCCGAGCCCCTCGTGTGCAGCAGGTACGTCTTCGAGGTCGACCGCGCGCTGGAAATGCGTGCTCGCGACCGGCCACGCGCCGCGCGTGAGTGCGGCTCGTCCCCATGCGATCTCGTCGGCAGCTTCCGACCGGCTCGGCACGACATCAGAATAGAAGCGGACGTGTGAAAGGCGGGGTAAGCAGCCCAAGACGAGGTCTCTGTTCAAAGCTCCGCGCGTACACTCTCCGAGTGCAGAACACCGGCATCTTTCGCGCGAGGGGTCTTGCGATCGTGGCTCTCGGCCTGGCCGCGGCGGTGCTTGCCTACGTTCTCGTCGGACGCGAAGACGAGCGCTCGTCGGCCGCAGGGACGCAACCAGCCGATGTCACTCCGCCGGCATCACCGCCGCCGCCCGCTGAGGTGAGGCCGACGCTCGACGCCCGCACGGTCTCCATCGGGGAACTGAAGGCGGAGGCCCAGGCGCAGAGCAGACCCCTCTACTGGGCAGGGCCGCGCGCCAAGACCTCGTACGAGCTGAGCCGCACCGCGGACGGGCGCAGCTACATCCGCTACCTGACGGGTAAGGCGACCGCCGGCGATCCCAGCGCGTCGTTCCTGACCGTGGCCACCTACCCCCTAGCCGGGGGGTTCGAAGCCGTCAGCGCCGAAGCGGCGAAACCGGGGAACACGCGGATCGACCTCGACGCCGGCGGGATCGCGGTGATGGCGCCGTCGCGGCCGCTCAGCGTCTACCTCTCCTACCCCGGTGCCGACTATCAGGTCGAGGTGTACTCGCCCGACCCGGCTGTGGCCGAGCGACTCGTACGGACGGGCAAGATCCGTCCGGTCGGAGGCGGTACACCCGTCGCGAGCGGACAGGCCCGAGCGTTTCGGCTCGCCGGCCTCCGCGCCCTCGCGGCCGGCGACGGGCCCATCTACTGGGCCGGCCCGCGGGCCATGACGACGTACGAAGTGACCCGGATCGCCGGCGGCCGGACGTTCGTGCGCTACCTCCCCCGGGGTGCCGAGCCTGGCGATCCAGACCCCAAGTACCTGACCGTCGCCACATACCCGGAGCCGGACGCGATGGCGAGCATCAAGGCGGCCTCGAGCCGCGAGGGAGCGGCGACCCTCGAGCTCCCAGGCGGCGGCCTGGCGGTCTACGACGCGGCTCGGCCGACGAGCGTGTTCGTCGCGTTCCCCGACACGCCCTTCCAGATCGAGGTGTATTCGCCGAAGCCCGCCGAGGCGCGGGCGCTGGTCCGCCGCGGCCGCATCGTCCCGATCCGCTAACTGCCCGGAGACGGCGGCCTGATCGTCTCCTGGGTGCTGTTCCCGCTGGTGCTCGGGGCGCTGTGCCTCGGCTGCGGCTCGATCCTCGCACGCACTGCCGGCGCGGCAATCCCCGCTCCGCTGCTGCTCCCCTGCGGGCTCGCGGCCATCGTCGTCGTGACCGGCCTCGCGACCGCGTTCTCGCCGACAGCGCAGCTTGCCCTCCCTGCAGTCGTCGGTCTCGCAGCCGCAGGATTGGCGCTCCTGCCGCGCCGTCTCCCCGGACCCGATGTCTGGATCGCCGCGGCCGCCGCGCTCGTCACGGTGCTTCTCTACGGATGGCCTGTCCTCGCCGCGGGGGATCCCACATTCGCTGGGTACGTCAAGCTGGACGACACGGCAACCTTCCTCGCCTTCGCCGACCACGTGCTGGACCACGGGCGGGATCTCTCGCACCTTCCGCCATCGACCTACGAAGCGACGCTCGCGGTCAACGTCGCCAACGGCTACCCGCTGGGCTCCATCCTCCCGCTTGCCGTCGGCTCACGGCTCATCGGCGTGGATCCGGCCTGGGTGTGGCAGCCGTACATCTCGTTCGGCGCCGGACTGCTCACGTTCAGTCTGTTCGCGCTCGCCCGGCCGCTGCTCGGGAGCCGCTGGTGGTCCGCCGCCGTCGCCGTCGTCGGCTCGCAATCGGCTTTGCTCCTCGGCTACGCACTCTGGGGTGGCGTCAAGGAGGTCGTCGCCGCCTCGCTCCTCGCGCTCGGGGCGGCGACGGCCGGATCGCCTGCCATCCGAACGTCGCGCGCCCAGCTCGTCCCAGCGACGTGTCTCGCGGCGTTCATCGGGGTGATGAGCCTCGCCGGTCTCGTGTGGCTCCTGCCGCTCGTGGCGGTCGCCGTCATCGCCGCCTATCGCTCTGGACACCTCCGCTCCGCCACCGCTCTCGTCGTCCTCACGGCTGCGCTCGCCCTCCCGGCGGCGCAGGACGCCGGGTCGTTTCTGAGACGCGACAACATCAGCTCCTTCCGCTCCGCCGACGAGCTCGGGAATCTCGTCGGGACCCTGCCCGTCAAGCAGGTGCTGGGGATCTGGCCGGCGGCCGACTTCCGGACTGAGGCAGAGCACCCATGGGCGACAGCCGTGCTCCTCGTGCTCGCGGGGGCGGGCCTCCTCCTCGGCCTGTACGCGATCGGACGCCGCCGCCACGCCCGAGCTGCCGGCTTGCTCGCGTCCGCCGCGATCGGGTGCGCGGTGTTCGTCGTCGCCGGCTCGCCCTGGGTCGGCGGCAAGTCGCTTGCGATCGCATCGCCCGTCGCGCTCTTCGTGGCAGCCCTCGGCTTCGCCGGTCTCCGCTCGCGCTTTCGGCTGCCGGCCGCCGCGCTGCTTGGGCTACTGGCCGTCGGTGTGGGCTGGTCGACAGCGCTGGCCCACGAGGGCACGTGGTTGGCGCCGTACGGGCAACTGCGTGAGCTTGAGGCGATCGGCAACCGTTTCGCGGGGCGCGGCCCAGCGCTGATGACCGAGTACCAGCCCTACGGCGTCCGTCACTTCCTCCGGAAGGTCGACGCCGAGGGGGCGTCAGAGCTGCGACGGCGGCGCGCGCCGCTCGCCACCGGTCTCCTGCTCGAGAAGGCACAGTACGCGGACATCGACGAGTTCGAGCTCGGCGAGCTCACGAGCACGTACCCGCTGCTCGTCCTACGCCGGTCGCCCGTCGCGAGCCGGCCACCGGGGGCGTACGCGCTGGCCCTGCGTGGAGAGTGGTACGACGTCTGGGAGCGCACGGGCTCTTCCGTGCCTCACCTGTCACTCGGAGCAACCTTCGAGCGGTCTGCCGTACCCGGATGTGTGGCTTTGACGGCGTTCTCCGAGGGCCGGCCCGTGCGTGCGCCCGAAAGCGCGATCGTGGTCGTACAGCAACTGGACGGGGTGCCCCTCCCCCTCGGCTGGAGCGTCGCCGCGCCAGGCTCGGGCTCCGTAGTCGCGCCACGCGACGGGACGCTCACGGTGACTCTCGACGTCCCGCGAACCGGAAACTACGACCTGTGGGTGGCCGGATCGACACGCGGACGCCTGAGCGTCGTCGTGGACGATACGCACCTCAACACGATAGGCCCGCATCTCGACCGCGCAGGCATGTGGTCGCTCGCGGGGAGCAGATCCTACGAGGCCGGGAGGCACACCGTCCGTCTCGTGCTCACGGCGACGCCGGCGCGCTCCGGCTCGCCCTTCGGGTTCCCGCCGCTCGGGCCGATCGCCCTGGCGGAACCTGCAGGCGACGCGGTGCTGACGCTTTCAGCCGACCCGAAATCCGGCGTGTGTCTCCGGCCGGCTGACTGGTTCGAACGACCGTCCGGCTAGATGATTGATCGGCAATTGGGGTGCGGTCGGGGGCGTTCACGACCAAGCAGCGTGCGGTGATCGGCTGGGGCCAGTACCGGAGCTGTACGGGTCACAGACGAGCGCCGCACCATGCGCCGTGTCGTGGACGTCATCCGGACGTGCCGGAATTGCCGATCAATCATCGGGAAGTATCCCTTCACGACACGTACACTTCGTCGGGGGTGCGATCCAGGTCAGGAAGAAGGCGAAGGCGCTCCCACTCAAGGAGCGCCTTCGCGAAGTTGGCGACGGCATCTTCCTCTGTCGTCCCCTCGACGCCGATGTGGAGTGAGCTGTCGTCCTCGCTCACCGCGAGCCAGCCTCCCCGCTCCCTCTCGATCAGATGTGGACGAATATCCAAATAGTTATTTACCACGGGTGCCTCCGATTTGTTTGACATGCGTGGACGGGTTCATGTACCGTCTTGTCCATGGCGATCCTCACTGACGGACTGGCTGGCTACGCGCCTCCCGGCGCGGTCGCGGCGGTGCTTGACTTCGACCGCAAGCGCGGGCTGCCAACCCCCGTCTCGGTTGAGACGATCAAGCGTGTCGGCGTCTCCGCCGCGCTCGCCCCCCGCACCTTGCAGACGTTCAAGGTGCTCGGACTCGTCAGCGAAGACGGCATGCCATCGCAGGCAATGATCGAACTGCGCAAGGCGTCGTCCGATGAATACCAAGCCCGGCTGGCCGATGTCCTCAAGACCGCGTACGCCGAGGTGTTCCGGTACGTCGATCCTCGCGAGGACGGCGTCGACCGCGTACGAGACGCCTTCCGTCACTTCACTCCGGTCGGCATGCAAGACCGCATGGTCACGCTCTTCCTTGGACTGTGCGCGTCCGCCGGGATCATCGACGAAGCACCGCGCGGTCGGGGGCGCCCACCGAAGATTCAGAACCAGTCGAAGCCATCCGAGGAGAAGGGCAGAGCACGAAAGAAGACCACGACGGTTCCGCCGACCGTTGCCGAGCCGTTCAAGCCGTCCCCCGCTCCGTCGAGCGGACGGCACCCCTTTATCGAAGGACTCCTCCAAAGCCTGCCAGAGGCCGGGACAGTATGGCCCGACGCGAAGCGCAAGGACTGGGCCGAAGCCGCTATCGCCGCTTTCAACATGATCTACGAGCGGCCCGCCAGCGACTCTGAGATTGCCATAAAGATCACCGTTGAAGGGAAGGCTTGAAGACGAAGACTTGGACTCTGACGAGGGTCCGAACGAGACTGCCGACAGCATCGGGGTCCAAACCTGATGGGCCAACTTCGGCAGCAGTCGGACGGGGAGGTCATGTCTCCCCGTCCGGCGCCCGTTGCGGAGGGTCAACTGGACGAGTGTCCAGCAGGGTTTTAGAGGCCACTGGTGCTCATCCGAGCATGGGGAGCATGTCCCCGGCCCTCCGTTCTCTATTCGACAGTATGTGCAATATCCATGCAGGAGGCAAGTTATGCGTGATGAGCAGAAGCCCGGAAGGAACCTAACCCGGCAGCCGCGCGAGGTACCGGAGGACGTGCGCGAGAAGCAGGACCCCGAGTACGACTCGGCCGATTTCGAGAACGCGCTCGACAGGGCTACGCGTCGGCTAGACGATCCTGCCGAACCCGATCCAAAATCGACCAGAAGATAGCCCGCTCGTCCTTCCGGTGGTTCCACCGGAAGGTGTACTCGTTGAGGTAGTTGGGGAGGTACTTTGTGCTGATCGAGTGGTGCGCTCCTCGCACCGAGTTCTTGAACAGCGCGAAGAAGGACTCCGCCGTGTTCGTCGTTATGTCGCCGTCCACGTATACCCGCTGCTTGTGGTTGATGCGCTTGTGGCTCTTGAACTCGCGTCCGACCGTCTCGTATAGAGCCCACTCGTCCGTGTAGATCATCGACTCGGGCAACACGAACTCGCGCGCCTTCGCGGTGAGGGTCGCCTTCCCCCGGTCGGGGATCATCGCTGCCCGCACGCGTCCGCCGCGCTCCACGGCTGCGAACACGAGTTGCTTCTTCCGGATCCCGAAGCGGATCGCTTCGGCCTGTGTCATACCACGCGTCTCTGATGCCCTGACCTTGCCACCGAAGAAGGTCTCGTCCATCTCGACCTCCCCGGACAACGGCTCGTCGTCCGCCAGGAGTGTTCGGATCTGCTTCAGCATCCGATGCGCCGTCTTGTACGTCGTCCCGATCTCGCGGCCGAGCTGCTTGGCCGAGATCCCACATTTGCTCGACGAGATTAGATAGATCGCCCAGAACCAAAGCTGGAGACTCGTCGTCGACTTGTGGAAAATCGTGCCTGCCGTGGGGAATACGTGGTGCCCGCAGAACTGGCATGAGTACGCCGACCGCCCTGAAATCCGGTGGAACCGTGACGGCTTCCCGCACTTCGGGCATGGTGTCCCGTTCGCGTAGTGCCGCTCCTTCAAGAAGTCGAGGCAGGCATCGCTCGTCGGGAAGCGACGGATGAACTCCGTGTAGGTCATCTTGCTGTCGCTCGCGGGCGAACGCTCGACCGACTCTCTCTGACGTGCGCTCATACACGGTATGGTACTCCATGCACGTACGTGTTGTCAAGGGATACTTCCCCAATCATCTAGGACGCGCAGAGCACCCAGACCGTCGCGGTCCCACCGCTGCCAAGGGCCTGGTCGTACTCCACGCGCCAACCCGTCGGTGTGGTGCCCGCGGTCTCCGGCGTCGGGTGCGATTCGGAAATGTGGTGGGTCCCAGGGGCGGTATGCGTGCCGCCTCCGCCGACGGCGCGTTCCCCACTGTTGCAGGTGACGCTCGCGGTGAACTCTGTCCCGGTGGCGGACCTGGTCACCACCGTGGCAGGACCGGTCGCACCCGTGGCTCCCGTGGCGCCTGTCGCGCCAGTTGCGCCGGTCGCGCCGCCCGCACCCGTCGGGCCTTGCGGTCCGCCCGGCCCCTGAGGCCCGGTGTTCCCCTGGGCACCCGTGGCGCCCGTCGCACCTGTCGCGCCTGTCACACCCTGGGCACCGGTGGCGCCGATCGGCCCCTGAGGACCTGTCGGCCCAGTCGTGCCCTGCGCACCCGTGGCCCCGGCCGCCCCGGTCGCGCCCACAGCCCCAGTGGCGCCGGCCGCGCCGCTCGCACCCTGCTGGCCGGTCACGCCCTGGGCACCTGTCGCCCCCTGCGGACCGGCGGCGCCCGTCGGCCCCTGTGGACCGGCCGGCCCGATGGGCCCAGTGGCACCGGTCGCGCCCGTTGCGCCGGTCGCACCGGTGGCCCCCGTGGCCCCGATCGGGCCTTGCGGGCCCGCGGGGCCTGTCGCACCCGTGACGCCCTGCGCACCCGTGACACCTTGCGCTCCAGTGACACCCTGCGCTCCCGTGACACCCTGGGCCCCGGTTGCACCCTGCGGGCCCGCTGCTCCAGTCGCGCCCGCCTGACCGGTCGCACCGGTACTACCCTGCGCACCCGTCGAACCCACAGCCCCCGTCGAGCCTGTCGACCCCTGAGTCCCCGTTGCACCCTGAGCACCCGTCGCCCCGGTCGCACCCTGCGCCCCGGTAGGACCCTGCGGACCCGCAGGCCCCACCGCACCCGTTGCGCCCTGCGCACCAGTCGCCCCCTGCGCCCCCGTGACACCAGTCGCCCCCTGCGCCCCCGTGGCACCCGCGGCGCCGGTCGCACCCGTGGCCCCGATCGGGCCTTGCGAGCCCGCGGGGCCTGTCGCACCCGTAACACCCTGCGCCCCGGTTGCACCAGTCGCACCCTGCGCACCCGTCGAGCCTGTCGACCCCTGAGTCCCCGTTGCACCCTGAGCACCCGTCGCCCCGGTCGCACCCTGCGCCCCAGTAGGACCCTGCGGACCCGCAGGCCCCACCGCACCCGTTGCGCCCTGCGCACCAGTCGCCCCCTGCGCCCCCGTGGCACCTGCGGCGCCGGTCGCACCGGTGGCGCCCGTGGCCCCGATCGGTCCTTGCGGTCCCGCCGGGCCGGTCGTGCCTGTCGCACCCGTGACGCCTTGCGCACCCGTCCCACCCGTGACACCCTGCGCGCCGGTTCCACCCTGCGCCCCGGTCGCACCCTGCGGGCCCGCTGCTCCCGTCGCGCCCACCTGACCGGACGCACCAGTACTACCCTGGGCGCCCGTCGCACCATTCGCTCCGGTGGCTCCCGTCGCTCCGTCTAGGCCCGCAGCGCCCGTTGCACCCTGGGCACCTGTCGCGCCGAGTGGACCCTGTGGGCCGGTCGGCCCCGTAGCGCCCTGCGTACCCGTGGTCCCGGCAGCCCCGGTCGCGCCCTGGGCCCCGGTCGCCCCCTGCGGACCGGCGGTGCCCGTCGGCCCTTGCGGACCTGCTGGCCCGATCGGCCCAGTGGCACCCGTTGCGCCCGCCACACCGGCCGCGCCCGTTGCACCCGTCGCACCTGCGGCGCCTGTTGCACCCGTAGCACCGATGGGTCCTTGCGGGCCTGCTGGGCCTGTCGCACCCGTGACCCCTTGCGCACCCGTCGCACCCGTGACACCCTGCGCGCCGGTTCC
>JBJXGY010000055.1:0-62199 GCA_046160185.1 Gaiella sp.
CAGGCTTAAGCCTGGCACCAACACAGTTCCTACGCTCCCTGCGTCCTGGCATCGCACGCACCCAGCACGCCCCGGCGAGAGGCGTCATTCTGATTCGAGTTCTATGAGAGCTCGACGTCTCTGCGCGCTGCCTGCCTCATGACCGTCGTGGCCGCCGATCAGGTCTCGGTGCCGCGACGGCTCGCGCGGCTCGTGCGTCTCGAGCACACCGTGTTCGCGCTGCCTTTCGCCTATGTCGGCGCCCTGCTCGGGGCGGCCGGGTGGCCGGGTTGGGTTGCCCTCGGCTGGGTGACGCTGGCCATGGTGGGCGCCCGCACGCTCGCGATGGGCCTCAACCGGCTGATCGACGCCGAGATCGATGCCCGCAACCCGCGCACCGCGGGTCGTGAGCTGCCGAGCGGTGCGCTCTCACGTCGCGCGGTGCTTTCGCTCTGTGCCGTCGCCCTCGCGCTCTACCTGGTCGCGGTTGCGCGGCTCGATCCGGTGGCGCGCTGGCTCTGGCCGATCCCGGTCGTGCTGTTCGTGGTCTATCCCTACCTGAAGCGCGTCACCTGGCTCTGCCACGCGTGGCTCGGGGTCTGTCTCGGCCTGGCGCCCGTCGGCGCTGCGCTCGCGGTCACGGGGTCGGCGTCCTGGGAACTGTGGACGATCGGGCTCGCGGTTGCGTTCTGGGTCGCGGGCTTCGATCTCTTCTACGCGCTTTTCGACCTCGACCACGACCGTGCACGCGGGCTGCATTCGTTCGCCACGCGTTTCGGCATCGCAGGCACGTTCACCGGGGCGCGTCTGCATCACGCGGCCACGGTTGCGCTGCTGGCGGCCGCCGGTGCCGGTCTCGGGCGGGGTGCGTGGTACTGGGCGGGCGTGGCCGCGTGCGCGGTCATCCTCCTGTACGAGCATTCGCTCGTCCGTCCCGGCGATCTGTCGCGTCTCGACGCGGCGTTCTTCAATGCGAACGGGGCGCTCAGCCTCTCCTTCGGCGCGTTCGTCGCGCTCGACGTCCTCCTGTGATCAGGGCCCACGAGCTCGAGAAGCGGTATGGGCACCGCAGGGCGCTGCGTGCCGTCTCCTTCGAGGTGGCCGAGGGCGGTTTTCTCGCGGTGACAGGCCCAAACGGCGCCGGGAAGACGACGCTTCTCCGCATGCTGGTCGGACTCGCATCGCCCACGCGCGGGACGATCGAGATCGCGGCGACCCGCCGCCGTATCGGGTTTCTCGGGCATGAACCGCTCGTGTACGGCGAGCTCACCGGGCTCGAGAACCTCTTGCTCTATGCCGATCTCTACCGCCTCACGCGGCGGCGCGAGCTCGCGACCGCCGCACTCGCCCGGGTCGGCCTGGGCGATGTCGCCTCCGAACGGGCACGCAGTTACTCGCGGGGCATGACCCAGCGGCTCGCACTCGCGCGGGCGCTGCTGCACGAGCCGCAGCTGGTCGTCCTCGACGAGCCGCACACGGCGCTCGACACCGAAGGCGCCGGCCTGGTCGACGGCCTGCTGGCCGAGTTGCGGCGCGCGGCGACGGTCGTCGTAGCCACCCACGAACCGGACCGCATCGTCGACCTCGCGACCGCCCGGCTGGAGCTGTCAGCGTGAATGCCTACTTCAGAGACGTGGCAGTCCTGACGCGCAAGGATCTGCGGCTCGAGCTTCGCGCGCGGGACACGTTGCCGGCGATGGCGCTGTTCGCAGTCTCCTCTCTGGTCGTCTTCCACTTCGCGCTCGGTGACCAGTCGGGCGCAGACGGTCGCGCGGCCTACGGCCTGCTGTGGGTTGCGCTCGTGTTCACGGCCCTCCTCGGGCTGGTACGAGTCTGGCTGCCGGAAAGCGAGGGCGGGGCGCTGGACGGGCTTCTCCTGGCGACGGTCGACCGTAGTGCGATCTGGCTGGCCAAGACGCTGGCCGCCCTCGTGTTCATGGCGCTCGTGGAGCTGGTCGCGCTTCCTGCGTTCGCCGTCTTCTTCGAGCCGCTGCCGGGGGCGGCGATCGCCGGCGCAGTGCTGGCGAGCGTCGGCCTCTGCGCGGTCGGCTCGCTGGCGTCGGCAATGGCGACCGCCGCGCGAGGGCGCGAGGTGATCCTGCCGCTCCTGCTGTTGCCGCTGACCTTGCCACTCGTGGTCGGCGGCGTCGGGTCTGCCGTCTCCGAGGATCCGGGGCGGTACCTCGTGTTCATGGCGGTCTACGACGTGCTCTTCGGGGTACTCTCGTGGGCGACCTTCGAATACGTCGTGACGGAGTGACCGTGCGCTTACATCCGCCTCCCACCAGTGCTGCATGCCTCCCGACCAGGCGAGCATGAACCGGCCTGCGCCCATCCTTCCGGCGGCGCCTGCCTTCACTGCGCGCGTCGGCGCCGTCGCTGTGGTCGTGGCCTGCGCGATCGTCCTTCTCGTGCTCCTCCTCACACCCGAGGACGCGGATCAGGGAATCTCGCAGAAGATCTTCTACTTCCATGTTCCGGTTGCGCTCACGGCCTACGCAGCGTTCGGTCTTGGCGCCTGGAAGGCGCTGATGCTGCTCTGGAAGGGGGGTGAGCGGTACGACGTCGAGAGCTACACGGGCGTGCACATCGGCACGATCTTCGGCGTGCTGACCCTCGTCACGGGATCCTTGTGGGCGAAGGCGTCGTGGGATCGCTGGTGGCTGTGGAGCTCGAACCAGCTGGTCCTGTTCCTCGTCCTGTTCCTCTTCTACTGCGCCTACTTCATGCTGCGCTATTCGATCGAGCCCGGTCCGCGCCGGGAGCGGATCTCGGCCGTGTACGCGTTGCTCGGCGTCGTGCTGATCCCGGTCAGCGTGTTCGCCATCAGGCTTGCCGAGGACTTCATCCACCCGACCACGTTCACGCTCGACGGGCCCCAGATGGAAGGCTCCCAATTCGCGGGGTTCCTCGTCGGCTGGGCCGTCTCGCTCGCCGTCGCCTACGTGATGTATCGGGTCGAGGTGCACGGCAAGCGCCTCGACTCGGCGCTGCGTCTACGGCGCGAGAGCGGCCCGTGAGCCAGACCGGGTATCTCGTGCTGGCCTTCGCTGCGATGGTCGTCACCCTGCTCGCCTGGGCCGGGATCTTGCTCGCGAAGTTCGCCCGGCTTGCGCGCGAGGCGGCGGAGCGGGACACCGATGGTTGAGCTCCTGGCCTGGCCGGTGCTGCTGGCGTACGGTGAGGCGGCCGTGGCCTACGCGGGCGGGCTCGGCGGCGGCGAGCGGCCGCAGCGGCTCGCGATCTGGGGTGTACGCCTCGGGTGGCTCGCGCAGACCGTGCTGCTCGTCGCACAGGTGGTGGGCAGTGAGGGGTTCCCCTGGTCGACGTGGGCCGGCTCGCTGAACCTCTTCGTCTGGTTCGTGGTCGCCGTCTACCTCGGCTGGGGCTGCAGGCCGCGCTACCGGCTCCTCGGGTTCGTGGTGATGCCGCCTTCTGCGTTGCTGCTGGCTGCAGCGTGGGCCGGCGGCGGCACGGAGGTCGAGGGCAGGGCGCGCTCGGCGGGGGTGCTGGCCGTTCACGTCGGGCTGATGCTGGCCGCCTTTGCCGCGCTGACCGTGGCGGCAGGCGTGGCGCTCCTGTACCTGTGGGAGGAGCGCAGGCTGAAGCAGCGAGACGCTGCGGTCCTCCGCCTACGTCTTCCCTCACTGGAGACTCTCGACCGGCTCGCTCTGCGCATCGTTCTCGGCGGTGTGGCCGTGCTCGCGGCCGGCACGATCGTCGGCGCCGTGAGGTACGGCAGCGGCGATTTCGATGTTGCGGTGGCCGGGACGCTCGGGATCCTCGCCGTGTATGCGACGGTGCTGGTGCTGCGGTTCGAGGGACTCATCTCGGGCCGGCGGTTTGCCCGGGGCGTCGTGCTCGGATCCCTGCTGGTCGCCGCCGTCCTCCCACTGGCTCACTTCGCCTCATGAAGCTCGTCCTCGTCGGCGTATCGCATCACCGTGCACCGGTCGAGTTGCGCGAGCGCGTCGCGCTCGACGCCGAAGGGGCGGCGTCCCTCGCTGCGTCGCTGGCCGACGATTGCGAGGTCTGCGTGCTCTCGACGTGCAACCGCACCGAGCTCTATCTTGCCGGCGAGTCGCCGGAGCGCTCGCTTGCCTCGGTGGGCGCTGACGCCCTGCTTGCGCTCGCAGGTCCGCACGCGGCAGCTGTTGCGGCGGTCATCTACCAGTTGGAGGACGAGTCGGCTGCGCTCCACCTGTTTCGCGTCGCGGCGGGGCTCGATTCGCTGATCCCGGGCGAGGGCGAGATCCTGGGACAGGTGCGCGACGCGTTCGCCGGGGCCGCGACAGCGGGGCCCCTGCTCGATCGGGTCTTCAGGATGGCGCTCCATGCGGGGCGGCGAGCCCGGGTCGAGACCGGGATCGGCGAGAGCCCGGCTTCTGTGCCGGCTGCCGCCGCGGCGCTGGCGCAGCAGGTTTTCGAGCGGCTGGACGGGCGGCGGGTGCTACTCGTCGGCGCCGGCCGGATGAGCGAGCTGACGGCGAAGAACCTGCGGTCGCGCGGGGCAATCGTGCACGCGGTCGCAAATCGCGGAGGCGAGCGCGGGCAGGAGCTGGCGACTCGGCTCGGATCGCACGCAATCACCTTGGACGCCGTGGTCGACGCCGTAACGGAGGTGGACGTCGTGATCTCGTCCACCGGTGCGCCAGGGTTCGTGCTCACAGAGGCCGATCTCGCGACAGGGTTGCGCCGCCGGCGGGGCAAGCCCCTGCTCCTGGTCGATCTCGCCGTGCCGCGAGACGTGGAGCCCGGGCTCTCTCGCTACGACGGGTGCTTCCTCTACGACATCGACGATCTCGAGGCGGTGGTCGATTCCGCGCTCGCCGGGCGCCGTGCCGAGGCGGTACTGGCCGAACGGATCGTGGCGACGGAGGCCGTGCGCTTCCGCGAGTGGCAAGCGTCGCTCTCGATCGTCCCCGCCATCACGTCGCTGCGCGCGCTGGCCGAGTCGATCCGCACCTCCGAGTTGCGCAAGGCCGAAGCGCGGCTGGCGGGTCTCGGCAGCGATGAGCGCTCCGCCGTGGAGATCGTGACGGCGCAGATCCTCAACAAGCTCCTGCATCTTCCGACGGTCCGGCTCAAGGAGTCGGCTGTCGGCCCGGACGGAGTGGTCTATGCTGAGACCGTGAGATATCTGTTCGGGCTCGAGGAGGATCAGCGGCCGTGACCCGGCCACTGATGGGGAAACCGCTGCCTCTGCAGGCGCCGACCGCGTTCGTGCGGATACGTCCGTCGGCCCGTCGCCTCTGCGGGGAGTCGCGACGCGTGATGTCGCGCCGCTGCCGTGCTGGTTCGCGTCGGCTCCCGCGGCAGTAGGCTCGCCCTCACCCAGGCTGCCAGCGCCGCCGCGCTGCTTCGCGCCGCCGGGTTCGAGACCGCACTCGTGCCGATCACCACGTCCGGCGACCGCGACCGCACGCGGCCGTTCGGCGAGCTCGGCGCCCGGGGCGTGTTCGTCAAGGAGCTGGAGGAGGCGCTGCTGGAAGACCGCATCGACATCGCTGTCCACTCCGCAAAGGACATGACCTCCCGTGACCCGGAGGGCCTCACCGTGGGTGCGTACCTCGAGCGCGAGGACCCGCGCGACGCTCTGTGTGGTGTCGCGGCGATCGCGCCGGGCATGCGCATCGGAACGGCTTCGGTCCGGCGTCGTGCGCAGCTCCTCTCGCTCGAGCCGTCGCTGTCGATCGAGCCGCTGCGGGGCAACGTCGACACGCGGTTGCGCAAGCGCGGCGAACGAGGCCTCGACGCGATCATGCTGGCCGCCTGCGGGCTCGACCGGCTCGGGCTGGGGGAGGAGGCGACCGCCCGGCTCGACCCGGCCGTGATGCTGCCCGAAGCGGGCCAGGGCGCGCTCGCGCTCCAGGTGCGCGCGGGCGAGGAGCAGCTGGTCGCAGCCGCCGACCATGCCGCGACGAGGGTCGCGGTGGAGGCGGAGCGGGCGGCAGTGGCGCTGCTGGAAGGTGGTTGCCTGGCACCGATCGCCGCCCACCACGACGGCGCCGAGCTGACCGTGCTGGTGGCCGACGTCGACGGTGCGTGGATCGAGCGGCGCACAGGAAGCGATCCCAGCCGGCTGGCCGACGAGCTGCGGCAGTTTCTCGCGTGAAGCGCTCTTCGTCTGCGCCACCGCACTCGCCGCGCGTGGCCCGCGCGACGCGACTCACCGCGGCCGGGCGGTCACGTCCACCGCTGCCGCCACACAACTGGCACAGAGTTGGCACAGACACGGCACACCGCCACGCCTACCATCCGTACCCCGTGGGTGGGTGGGGGTTTGGGATGGCGAACATGGGGAAACTTCGGGCCCGGGCCCTCTGTCGGGCCGACGACCGGGCCTTCCGTCCGGAGCGGACGTCGTGGTGCACGTCCTGATCACGCGAGAGGCCGGGCGGGGTGAGGATCTCCGCCGCGCGCTCGAAGGGCTGGGGCATCGGGTGACCCATGTCCCGCTGATCGCCACCGAGCCTCTGGGAGACGAACCGCTCGCACTCGATCCGTACGAGTGGGTGATCGTGACGAGTGTCACAGGCGCACGGGAGCTCCGGCGCCGCGCCACGGGACACCGGCCGCGATACGCCGCGATCGGGGAGGCAACGGCCGAGGCGCTCGGCGGCGCCGACTTCATCCCCGCCGTCGCGAGCCAGGAGGGCTTCCTGGCCGAGTTCCCACCGGCCACGGGTCGCGTGCTGTTCGCCGGCGCGGAGGGGGCCCGGCGGCTCATCGCGGAAACCCTCGGCGCAGACTTCGTCGCTCTGTACCGCACGATCGAGCTGACCCCGGCGGATCTCCCGGACGCAGATCTCGCCGTGCTCGCCTCGCCCTCCGCGGCTCGCGCGCTGGCGCGCGTCCGGCCCGGCGCGGCCGTCGTCTCCATCGGCCCGCAGACGACCCAGCGGGCCGCGGCTCTCGGGCTCGCGGTGCTCGCCGAGGCGACCTATCCGAACGCTGCAGCGGTCGCCGTCGCCGTGGAGGACGCCGTCTCGGCACTTTGACCGGCCCCGCGGTTGACCGAGGGCTGTCATCGTCTACAGTCGCGCGCGCGTGATCATCTGCTTTCTCACCGACTTCGGGCTCCGTGACGACTTCGTCGGGACCTGCCACGGCGTGATCAAGAAGATCGCCCCCCAGGCCGAGATCATCGACGTCACCCACGGGATCGAGCCGCAGGCCGTCCTCCAGGGCGCCCTCGTCCTGCGCAACACGCTCCGCTACATGCCGATCGGCATTCACCTCGCCGTCGTCGACCCTGGGGTCGGTGGGGTCAGGCGACCCCTCGCCCTTCGCGGCGCCGACGGAAGGGTGTTCGTCGGTCCGGACAACGGACTGCTCGTGCCCGCAGCAGAGCAGGCAGGGCCGGTCGAGGCTTTCGAGCTCGCCAACCCCGCCTACGCGCTGGAGTCCGTGTCTCGGACGTTCCACGGACGCGATCTCTTCGCTCCCGCCGCGGCACACCTCGCCAACGGCGTTCCCCTCTCTGAGCTCGGGCCGCCTCTCGACCCGGACATCCTCGTCCGGCCCGACATCCCACAGCCCTCGGTCTCGCGAGAGGGAATCGAGGCAACTGCGCTGTACGTCGACAGCTTCGGGAACGTTGCTCTCAACCTGGTGCGCGACGACGTCGAGTCGGTGGACATCGTCCCCGGGACCAGGGTCGAGCTCGAGCTGGCCGGCGAGCGCTACTTCGCGGTGCTCGCCCGGACCTTCACCGACGCCCGCCCCGGTGACGTCATCCTCTACGAGGACAGCTACGGAAGCATGTCCGTTGCGATCTCGGGAGGCAGCGCCGCGGCGATGCTGCGCTGCACACCCGGCCAGTCGCTCCGCATCAGGCGCTGACGGCCGCTCCGCCCCAGCTACACTGCCGGTTCGCGGCGAGGTAGCTCAGCTGGTAGAGCACACGGCTGAAAACCGTGGTGTCGCCGGTTCAAGTCCGGCCCTCGCCATTCCCCGCTCGCCCGCTCCGCGGCTTCGCCGCTGCGCTTTCCGCTCGCTCGGGATCTTGTGAGGCCTGCGCGGTTCGAGTGCACGTGGGTCCCCGTATCCCGTGCGCTTCCCGAACGGCAGGTAGCAGCTGACCCACCCGCAACCTCCGCGCATGACCAACCGCAACATGCCGTGCGGGCCGAGCCGCACATGAGTACGACCCCGTCCGGGCGTATGATCGCGGGGTGCCCGAGCCGCGCACGGTTCACGTCATCGGTGCCGCGCTCGACCTCGGCCAGAGCCGCCGTGGGGTCGACATGGGGCCGTCCGCGATCCGGTACGCGGGGCTCGCGCAGCACCTCACCGCGCTCGGCCTCTCCGTGGTGGAGACCGGGAACGTGGAGGCGCCCGAGCCGGAGTCGCTCCCCATGGGAGACGAGACCGCGCGCTACCTGCCGGCCATCCTCGACACGTGCGCAGCGATCGCGCGTCGAGTGGAGGAAGCGGTTGCGGGCGGGGCCGTCCCGCTCGTGCTCGGCGGCGACCACGCAGTCGCGCTGGGCACTCTCGCCGGAATGCGGGCTGCCCACGGGCGCCCGGGTGGCGTGGTGTGGATCGACGCCCACGGCGACAGCAACACACCAGAGACGACGCCCTCAGGGAACGTGCACGGCATGTCGCTGGCGGCGGCGGCCGGGCTCGGCGAGCGGCACTTCCAGCACCCGGGACTCATGCTTCCGGCCGTCGACCCCTCGCGCATCGCGATCGTGGGTGCCCGCGATCTCGACCCGGGCGAGCGCGAGAACATCCGTACCGCGGGCATGCGGGTGTTCACGATGACCGAGATCGACAGGCTCGGCATCGACCGTGTGCTGCTCGACGCGCTCGCCCACGTCGACGGCCCAGGGTTCGTCCACGTCTCGCTCGACCTCGACGCGCTCGACCCGGAGTACGCACCCGGTGTCGGAACCCCCGTGCGTGGCGGACTCACCTATCGCGAGGCGCACCTCGCGTGCGAGCTTGTCGCGGAGTCGCGTCTCGCCGGCTCGTTCGAGGTCGTGGAGGTCAACCCGGTGCTCGACCGCGCCAACACCACCGCCCTCACCGCCGTCGAGCTCGTCGCGAGCGCACTCGGCAAGACGATCTTCTAGAGCGAAGGCGGTCTCGGCCTGCCGGGACGCCCACGAGGGCTATCCGGCCGTCGCGAGGAGCACGTGCGCAACGCCCGGCATACGCACCGACCCGTCGGCCTGCACGAACCGGTCGATCGCCTGCTCGGACAAGATCCGCAACTCGTCGAAGCGGACTTGGCCGAGCTCGGCCGCGAGCGCGCCCGCCGTGGGCGACATGTCGAGCACAGTCTCCCACCACTCGTCACGCGAGGACGCGTGCCATTCGACCGGCACCTCCTCCAGGCTCTCGACGTGCAGCCTGCCCGACTCGACCACGGCGCGAAAGCGGGCCGGGTCCGAGAGGCGAAACGGCCCGGGGGCGTCGGGCTCCGGCGGCTCGAGCCAACCGTGCGTGCGGGCAACCGTGCCGAGCACGCCGATCCACGGGTTCCGCTCCGGTTCGGCCCAGACGGCGAGCACGGCGCGACCGCCCGGGCGGAGCACGCGGGCGATCTCCGCGGCGACCCCCGCCATGTCGGGGATCAGCATCAGCCCGAAGCGGCAGAGGACGAGATCGACGCCGGCGTCGGGCAGCGGGATCGCGGTGGCGTCGACGACCGCGAACTCCACGTTCCGAAGGTCACGATCCGCCGCCAGCCGGCGTGCCGTCTCGACCATCTCCGGCGCGAAGTCGGTCGACAGCAGCCGGCCACTGTCGCCGATCAACTCGGCCGCGGCGAAACCGGTGTCTCCTGGCCCCGCTGCGAGCTCCAGCACACTCTCGCCCGGGCGCGGCGCCGCCAGCTCGACCATGCGCCGCGTCAGCTGCGCTGTCGCCGCCGAGAACAGCGGTCGACGGCGTTCCCACCCGGCCGCGACCGAGCACCAGGCGTCCTGCTCGGTCAGGTCTACGCCGTCACCCCGCGAAAGGCCGGGATGATCTGGGAGCCGTACGCCTGCAGGATCTCCTCCTGCCCCTGCGTCATCAGGTAGATGTTGAACTGGTCGACACCGATCGCCTCCAGGTCGCGCAGCTTCTGCGTCACCTGGGCGACGGTGCCGAGCACCGAGAAGCGATCTGCGATCTCGTCCGTTACGAACTCGCCGTGCGCCGCACCGACCCGCGAGTGGTCGTTGTAGTCGTAGAACTTGCGGGCCGCGACGAAGTCGGTAAGTGCCCGCGGCACCTGCGATCCGTCGGTGCCGTAGCGCTCGACGAGGTCCATCACGTGGTTCGAGACCATGGCCGGGAACCACCGAGTCTGGTCTCGAGCGTCCGCGATGTCGTCGGAGATGTGGCTCGGCGCACACACGATGCACTTGAGCGAGGCGGGATCGCGTCCGGCCTCTGTAGCGGCCCTGCGGGCCGTGTCCATGATCCACTGGATGATGTCCGGGTCGGCGAGCTGGATGATCACGCCGTCGCCGACGCGGCCGGCGACCGCCAGCGCCTTCGGCCCGTATCCCGCAACGTGCATCGGGATGGGCGGGAGCTCTTCGCGCACCCACTTCAGCTGCAGGTCTTTCTCGTTCCAGTGCACCTCCTCGCCGTTCATGAACGGCTTGATCATCCGGAGCGCGGCCTCGAACTCCGCCATCTTCACGGGCTGCTGGCCGATGTAACGGCGGGCCGAGTCACCGCGACCGATGCCCATCGCCATGCGCCCGTCGGAGATGTCGTGCAGGGTCGCGTACGCGCTCGCCAGGACGGTCGGCTCCCGCGTCCCCGGATTGGTCACGCAGTGGGCGAGCCGGATCTTCGATGTCTCACGCGCCGCGAGCGCGAGCAGCGGGATCGACTCCTGCCACAGGACATGGGAATCGTAGGTCCAGCCGTAGTCGAACCCGTGTTGCTCGGCAAGCTTGACCAGCTCCAGAAACCGCTGATACGGCGGGTCGGGAAGCACCGTGACGCCGAAGTCCATCGCTCCTCCAGTTGTCGTCTCGTCTGTCATGGCAGATTCTCTGCGAATCGCCTGCGCGCCGCCAGTCGATCAGCCGGCGAGGCTCGCGAGCGTCTTGTCGGCCAGCCGGTCGAGCGCAGCCACCGAGAGCTCCAGGTGCTCGCGCCGGGTGTCCTCGAGCTTGGTGTGGGAGAGGCCGCGCAGGCTCTGGACGAACATCATCACGGTCGGGATACCTGCGCGAGCGACCTCGGCTGCATCATGCAGTGGCCCGCTCGGCAGACGGTGGGACGTCCCGGCCACCTCCCGCACGGCTTCCTCGCAGAGAACGACGAGCGTGGGATCGAAGAGGATCGGCTCGATCCCCCAGATGCGCTCCCACGAGACGTCGATCCGCTCTTCGGCGGCGAAGCGCTCGCTCGCGTCGCGGGCGCGGGCCAGCAACTCCGCCAGCTTGCCGGCATCGAGGTGGCGCTGGTCGAGCAACTGCTCCGCTGTCTCCACCACCGAGGTCACGATGCCCGGCCTGCAGACTACGCCACCCGACGTGCAAACGGCACCATCCCCGACGGCCGCGGCGATGTCCCGGATCTCGAGCGAGAGCTTCGCAGCGCCGGCGAGCGCGTCGCGGCGCTGGCTCATCGGCGTCGAGCCGGCATGCGCTGCCTGCCCGTGCCAGTGCACCCTCCAGCGCTCCACCCCGAACGTGCCGAGCACGGCACCGAGCGGAAGGTCGAGCGTCTCGAGGACAGGACCCTGCTCGATGTGCAGCTCCAGGTAGGCGGCGGCGTGTTCGAGCTGTTCCCGCGCCTCGGTCATCCGATCGAGCTCCACACCGTACGCGGCGAGGGCGTCGGGCAGCGCGACGCCTTCCCGGTCGCTGAGAGCCCGCAACTGCGTCTGGTCGGTCATCGAACCGGCGGCCGCGGACGAGCCGAGCAGCGATCGGCTGAAACGGGCGCCCTCCTCGTCGGCCCAGTCGACGAGACGCACGGTGAGAGGAGGCGTCCCGTCGGCGGCGATCCTTCGCACCACCTCTGCGCCGGCCAGGCAGTTGAGGCATCCATCAAGCCAGCCGCCGTTCGGCACCGAGTCCATGTGGCCGCCGATCAGCAGGGCTCGCTCTGATGCGCCCCGCAGCGTGTACCAGTCGTTTCCGGCCTGGTCTCGCAGGTGCTCGACCGGCACCCCCTCGAGCGCGTCGCGCAGGATGCCGCGGCCGCGCTCCCAGGTCTCGGTCCATGCCACGCGCTGCGCGCCGTTCTCGTCGCTCGTCTCCTCGCGCAGCCGTTCGAGGTTGGCGACGACACGGGAGGGATCGAGAGCCATGCCGCGAGCGTACAACCGTGCCTTCCCCGCGTGCAAACGGAGAGCGCAGCGGCTCGGCGGCCAGGCAGCGGCGCTACCATCGCGAGGAGCGAACCCAGATGGTTGATCGGTACCTACCCCGAACCGGATGGCGCCCCAGACACGGCGCAGGATCGGTACGTGCGGCACGGACACGTACCTTTCCGGTACGCGCCCGCACCGCCCGCGCCGCCCTGCTTGGTCTGGAGCACCCCCGGACATCACGGCAGGTACCGATCAACCATCTACCGGAGGAGCCACCATGACCATCGTCGAGACCGACCCCAATCTGGGCGCGCAGATCGTCGCCGACGCCCGCGAGTACGTCCTCTACTCCTGGTCGGTGCAGAACGCCATCAACCCGATCGCGGTAGCTGGCGCCGAGGGCCGCCACTTCTGGGACTACGAGGGCAAGCGGTACCTCGACTTCGCCTCCCAGCTCGTCAACGTCAACATCGGACACCAGCATCCGAAGATCGTCGCCGCGATCAAGGAGCAGGCGGACAAGCTGTGCACGATCGGCCCGCCGATGGCCAACGAGTCGCGCTCTCGTCTGGGCAGGATGCTCGCCGAGGTCACGCCCGGCGACCTCTCGGTGTCGTTCTTCACCAACGGCGGCGCAGAGGCGAACGAGAACGCGGTGAAGCTGGCCAGGCTCGTCACGGGGCGCAGCAAGATCATCGCCAGGTACCGCTCCTACCACGGTGCCACGAACGGTGCCGTGACCCTGACAGGGGACCCACGTCGCTGGGCGGTCGAGCCCGGGATGCCGGGCGTGGTGCGGATGTTCGATCCGTACACATACCGCTGCTCGGCGGGTCACCCCGACCCCTGCCCCGTCTGCACCGGGGCGCCTCACCTCGAGGAGATCCTCGAGTACGAAGGTGCGCACACGGTGGCGGCCGTGATCCTCGAGACCGTCACCGGCACCAACGGCGTGATCGTGCCGCCAGACGGGTACCTGCAGTCGATCCGTGAGGTCTGCGACCGGCACGGCATTCTGCTCATCTGCGACGAGGTGATGGCGGGCTTCGGGCGCACCGGGCGCTGGTTCGCGTGTGAGCACTGGGACGTGGTGCCCGACATCCTGACCGTGGCCAAGGGCATCAACTCCGGCTACGTGCCGCTCGGCGCGATGATCGCGCGCGGCGAGATCGTCGACCAGGTCCGCGACCGCTTCTTCCCGGGCGGTCTCACCTACGCCGGGCACCCGCTCGCCTGCGCCTCAGCGATTGCCTCGATCGAGGCCTTCCAGGAAGAGGGTATCGTCGAGAACGCCGCCGCCATGGGAGAGTGGTTCGGTCGTGAGCTGCACGGTTTGGCGGCCTCGCACCCGTCGATCGGCGAGGTGCGCGGCAAGGGGTGCTTCTGGGGGCTCGAGCTCGTCAAGAGCCGGGAGACCCGCGAGATGCTCGTTCCCTACAACGCCGGCGGCGAGGCGGCCGCTCCGGTGGCGCGCATGGCCAAGGCCGCCCTCGAGCGGGGCCTCTACCTGATGACCCACTGGAACGTGGTGATGGTGGTGCCGCCGCTGACGATCACCGTCGACGAGGCCGAGGAAGGGCTGGCCGTCCTCGACGAGGTGCTCTCCATCGCGGACGAGTACGTCGTATGACGCAGCGATAGGGGACTGTCCCCGTCGCCGGGGTGGCGGTGTCATGTGAGGTAGCGGGAGGGGTCTGTCCCCGCAGGGTGGGCAGCCTCGGACTGTCCCCGTCGCCGGGGTGGCGGCGTCATGTGAGGTAGCGGGAGGGGCTTGTCCCCGCAAGGTGGGCAGCCTCGGGCTACTGCCCGCCCAGCCTGTCGAGCCAGTCCAGCACCGCCGCCGAGGTCTCCGCGAAGGCGTCCCAGAGCACGGTGTGGCCGCCCGCGACGACGTGCTCGGTGAGCAGCTCACCGAGCGCCGCCCGGTGGTCCTCCAGCAAGTGGTCGTAGGGCAGGTAGGTGTCCGCCCCGCGCACCAGCAGGGTCGGGAGGCGAACGCCTGCGAACGCGGGCGGCGTGCGAGCGAGCTCCCCGATGCTCGAGACCACCGCGGCCTGTGAGTAGCGGTAGCGGACGAGCCCGTCGGATCCCGTGACCAGGTGCCCTTCGATCCCCGTCCGGACGCGCTCACGGGAGGCTCCCGCCAACCGGCTCTCCTCGAACCGGCGCTCGACGGCCTCCTCGACCGAGGTGTAGCAGCGCTCGCGACAGGCGTCGGCCGCCGCCTCGCGGACGAGGTGCGGCGGGAACCAGATGACCGGGTCGAGTAGCACGGCGCCCTGCACGAGCGCCGGCTCTCGGAGCGCGAGCTCCAGGACGAGGCGGCCTCCGTACGAGTGGCCGACCCACAGGGCCGGCTCCCGGCCAACCGTCTCGAGGAGCGACGCGATCTGATCCTCGAGCCCCCATGGCGGCCGGTGGTCGGAGTACCCGTGACCGAGCAGGTCGGGCGCAAGCACCCGGAAGCCGGCCAGCGTGTCCTCGGCGAGCTCTGCGAAGTGGATGCCCGATGCCGTCACCCCATGGACGCAGACGACCCGGCGACTCGAGAC
This sequence comes from Gaiella sp., assembly GCA_046160185.1. Lineage (GTDB taxonomy): Bacteria > Actinomycetota > Thermoleophilia > Gaiellales > Gaiellaceae > Gaiella. Next base: position 14,812 of record JBJXGY010000055.1, read on the forward strand.
CGGCCCCCAGGTATGCAGGTGGAGGGCTCTCGTCATCTCGCCGCCGACATCCGCTGCGTTGTTCGAGAAGCGCTCAGGAGCCGTCGAGCGCGCCGAGTGACCCGGGCACGAGGTCGTCGCGGCGCCGTCCGGTCTCCTCGACCACGAGCGACCAGATGACCGTGCCGTCGCGGTCGATGAGAAAGGTTCCCCGCACGGGCGCACCGTTCTCCTCGTTGAACACGCCGTACGCCTTGGCCGCCGCCCCGTGATCCCAGAAGTCCGAGGCGAACGTGTACTCGGCGCCGAGCTGGCGACGCCAGGCCTGCCGCGCCGCGGAGGTGTCGCAGCTGACGAACACGACCTCGGTGTTCGCGGCGCGGAAAGAGCCGAGATTCTCCTGCAGATCACGGGCCTCCTCTTCGCAGACCGGGGTGAAGGCGAAGGGATGGAAGACCAGCAGCACGTTCGCCCTGCCGAGGTAGTCGGCGAGGCGCACGGTCTCGCCGAGCGAGACCTCGAGCTCGAATGGGGGTGCCTTGTCTCCTGTCGTGACGGTCATCGTCCTCAGCCCGCGCGGTCGTCGCCCGTGCCCTGCGACGGACGATAGTAGGTCCTTCCTCTCAGCTGCTCGGGCAGGAGCTCGAGCTCGGACCCGGCGGGATCGTCGTGCGGTGAGACGTAGCCGGCGCCGTGGCCGCGACGTGCCGCTGCGGCGTAGTGGGCGTCGCGCAGGCTGGGCGGTGGAGGCTTCGCTCCCTCTCTTCTGACGTCAGCGCGTGCCTGCCAGATCGCCTGGGCCGAGGCGTTCGACTTCGGCGCCCGCGCCAGGTACGCGGCCACCTGCGCCAGGTTCAGCTGTGCCTCCGGCAGCCCCACGTGCTCGAGCGCGTGCGCGGCGGCGACGGCGACGACGAGCGCCTGAGGGTCGGCGTTGCCGATGTCCTCGCTCGCCGCGATGATCATGCGCCGCGCGATGAAGCGCGGATCCTCGCCACCCTCCAGCATCACTGCGAGGTAGTAGACCGCAGCGTCGGCGCTGCCACCTCGCAGGGATTTGATGAAGGCGGAGATCACATCGTAGTGCTGGTCGCCGTCGCGGTCGTACCGGAGGGGACGCTTGCGCGCCGCGTCGTCGACGTGTGCGACGGTGAGCGCCTCCTGCCCGGCCGCGGCCGTCTGCACCGCGAGCTCGAGCGTGGCGAGCGCCGTGCGGGCGTCTCCGCCGGCGCGGGCCACGATCGCAGTGCTCACCTCCTCCGGCACCTCGGCACCGAGCAGCGCGGCCCCTCGGGCCACCACCTCCGCGACCTCCCCGTCCTCCAGCGCGAACAACTCGACCACAGTGCAGCGCGAGATCAGAGCCGAGTTCACCTCGAAGTACGGGTTCTGCGTGGTGGCCCCGATCAGCGTGACGGTGCCGTCCTCCACGGCAGGCAGGACGCTGTCCTGCTGGCGCTTGTCGAAGCGGTGGATCTCGTCCAGGAAGAGGATCGTGCGCGTTCCGGTCGCGCCCAGCCGCTCCCGGGCGGCCCGCAGTACCTGCCGCACGTCGTCGACGCGCGCCGACACGGCCGACAGCTCCTCGAACACAGCCCCGGTGCGGTCGGCGACGATCCTGGCCAGCGTCGTCTTGCCGACACCCGGGGGGCCGTAGAGGATCATCGACGGCGGCCGATCGTCCTCGATCGCGCGTCGCAGCGCCGATCCCGGCCCGAGCACGTGTTGCTGGCCGACGAGCTCGTTCAGCGTCCGTGGGCGTGCGCGCTGCGCCAGCGGGCCGACCGCCGCCTGGCGTGTTCGCGCGGCGTCGTCGAAGAGATCGCCCACGCCGCCAGTATGCTGCCGCGGTGGCCGCGGTGGAGAAGCAGACCCGCACCTCCCTGCGCGACGAGGTCGTCGAGCTGCTCGTGGCGCTGTTACGGCTCGACACGGTCAGCCCGCCGGGAAACGAGACGCTCGCCGCCGACGTGCTGCGCGACTATCTCGCACGGAGTGGGGTCGAAGGCTCCTACCTCTCGAAAGCGCCGGAGCGGGCCAACCTGATCGCGCGGCTGCCCGGCGGCGACGGTCCGACGCTTTCGCTGATCGCCCACACCGACACGGTGCGCGCCGAGCCCGAGGACTGGACACACAGCCCCTGGAGCGGTCACGTCGAGGACGGCGAGGTGTGGGGCCGCGGCGCCCTCGACATGAAGGGTCAGGTTGCTGCCTCGGCGGTGGCGTTCGCCTCGCTCGCCAGGGAGCGGTTCGTGCCCTCCGGCGACCTGTTGCTCGTGTTGCACGCCGACGAAGAGGTTGGCGACGACTTCGGGATGTCGTGGCTCGCACGCGAGCACCCGGACAGTGTCCGGGCCGACTTCTGCCTGAACGAGGGGGGCGGGGAACGGGTCGTGTTCGGGGGACGGCCGATCTATCTCTGCACCGTCGGGGAGAAGATGACGGCCCCGTTCATCGTGCGGGTGCGGGGGCGCGCCGGTCACGCTTCGGTGCCGTCGATCTCCGACAACGCCCTCGTCAAGGCGGCTCCGATCCTGGAGGCGCTCGCCCGTCTCCAGCCGCCGAAGACCTTGCTGCCCCCCGTAGCGCGATTCCTCGAGACCGTCCTCGGGGAAGCACCGCCGCCGGAGGTCGCCCTCGACCGCGCGCGTGCGCTGCATCCGCTCGCGGCGGAGCTGGTGGAACCGCTGCTCTCGCTGACCCTCGCGCCCACGATCATCGAGGCCTCGAAGCAGCGAAACGTGATCCCGGGAACCTGCGAGATCACCGTCGATTGCCGGATGCTGCCCGGCCAGGGCCCGGCCGATCTGGAGCCGCTTCTCCGTGCCGGTCTTCCGGCCGGGGACTGGGAGCTCGAGTGGCTCGAGGCCGAGCGCCTCGGCGGCTCCAGCTCACCCACGGACACCCCGCTCTGGGCAGCGTTGCAGGCCTGGGTCGACCGAGTCGAACCCGGAGCGCAACTGGCGCCACTGGTCTCGGCAGGGTTTACGGACAGCCACTGGCTGCGTGAGGCGTTCGGCACGGTTGCGTACGGCTTCATGCCGCTCCGTGCCATGGACGCGGAGGTCGCCGGCCGCCTCGTGCACTCGACCGACGAGCGGGCCGCGATCGACGACCTCGCCGACGCCGTTGACGTCTTCCGTCACGTCGCGCAGACGCTGCTCAGCTAAGGGCCTATCGCGTCAGGTCTCGTCGGCCGGTTGTGGCTGCGACGCGGCGCCGGGCGTCGTCCTCAGTCGCATCCGTACTCCAGTACGAATGCTCCCTGCGTCCTAGCCCAGCTTGCGTCTCGCCGCCCCGGCGTGGCGCCCTATCGGGATAGGCCCTAGTCGCCGCGTGGTCGACTGCCGGGCCTCGGGCGACATCAGTGAACACTGGCGCAGGTCAGACCGTCTCCACACGCAGCAGGTCGTCGACGGTCTCGCGGCGCCGGATCAGCGTTGCCTCCGCATCGCGCACGAGGACCGCAGCGGGCCGTGTCGCCGCGTTGTAGTTCGAGCTCATGCCGAGCGTGTATGCCCCGGTCGCGGGCACGGCGAGCAGGTCGCCGCGCCTCGGGTAGGGGAGGTCGACGTCGTCGATGAGCACGTCGCCGGACTCGCAGTGCATGCCGGCCACCGAGACCGTCTCGTTCGGCTCCTCGTCCACCCGGTTGGCGCTGACCGCGGTGTAGCGCGCGTCGTACAGCTGGGGCCGCGGGTTGTCCGACATGCCGCCGTCGATCGCGACCCATGTTCGCCCAGGGAGCCGCTTGACCGCGCCTACGCGATAGAGGGTGACACCGGCCCGACCGACGAGCGACCGCCCCGGCTCGAGCCAGACCTCGGGCTCCGGAAGCCCGGCCTCGGCATAGGCGGTGCGCGCGGTCGCCACCGCCGAGCGGGCGAGGTCAGCGGCGTCGGGCACGGTCTCGTCCTCGGTATGTCGGATTCCGAAGCCGCCGCCGAGGTCGGCCACGCGAGGCGCCCAACCGAGCTCACGGCGACAGCGGGCGGCGAACGAGGCGAGGCGCACGATAGTTTCCGCCTGTGCGTCGAAATCGGCGAGCTGCGAACCGACGTGCACGTGGAGACCGAGCACGTCGAGCCCCCGCTCCAGCGCGTCCTTCACGAGCATCTGCGCCTGCGACGGGGGCAGCCCGAACTTGGAGCCGTGGTGGCCGGTCCTGATCGCCTCGTGCGTGTCGGCGTCGACCCCGAGGGTCACGCGGACGAGGACCCGCTCGACTCCCGCGCGGGCGGCCAGCTCGGCCTCGTCGGGCGCATCGAGGACGACGGTGGCGCCGTCCCGAGCTGCCTGGGTGAGCAGCGCCTCGTCCTTGTTGTTGCCGTGCACGACGATCTGGTCGCCGCCGTAGCCGGCGGCGCGGGCGAAGGCGAGCTCGCCGGAGCTGGCCACATCGGCATCGACGCCCAGCTCGCGGAGGAGCCGGAGCAGCGCCACGTTGGTGAAGGCCTTCGTGCCGTACACGAGCCGGCCGCCGGCGAGCGCAGCGTGCAGCGAGTTGACGCGCTCGCACAGCGTCTCCTCGCAGTAGACGGCGAGCGGCGTGCCGAACCGCTCGGCGAGTTCCTCTGCGGCGATACCGCCCAGCGCGAGCCTGCCGTGGTCGATCCGCACGCTCAGGGGGAAGAGGTCCAGCATGCGCCGACGCTAGCAGCGGAGCCCTCGGCGCCCTCCAGGCGAACCAGCGGCATCGGCGATGCCGAGCGAGAGGAGCACACATGTCCCGGCAGGAGTCGGCAACGCCTGCGAACAGCCGGTGGCAGACGTTGCCGGCGTGCTGCCGGATACTGCGAAGTCACGAAGAGGGCGCGACGCGGAGCACGCGAGCCGCCCAGGGCGGCAGCCACCAGTTCCAGCGGCCGAGCATCCGCATCAGCGCCGGCACGAGCGCGGCGCGGATCACCGTCGCGTCGAGGATGATCCCGGCGGCGAGCCCGATCCCGAACTGCTTGACGTCGACACCGGGGCTCGTCGAGAGCACGAAGAAGGAGAACATCAGCACGAGCGCGGCGCTCGTCACGAGCTTCCCGGTGCGGGCGAGGCCGTGGGCGACCGCGCCCGGTGTGTCGTCGCCCTCGTCGTAGGCCTCGCGCATCCTCGTGAGCATGAACACCTCGTAGTCCATCGAGAGCCCGTAGAGGAAGGCGAAGACCATCAGCGGTATCCAGGAGACGATCGAGTCGGTGGCGGCGACGTTCCAGATCGCCTCGCTACCGTTGCCCTTCTGGAAGATGAAGACGATCACGCCGAAGGCGGCACCGAGGGAGACGACGTTGAGGATCACCGCCTTCAGCGGCAGGAGCAGCGAGCGGAACGCCCGCGCCAGCAGGATGTAGGTGAGCACGATCACGAACAGCAGCACCCAGGGGAAGGTGCCGTAGACGGCCCGGATGAACTCCCGTTCGAGCGGCGGCAGGCCCGAGAGCGTTACCGTCGTCCCTGCCGGCAGCGTCTCGCGAAGCGCGGGCAGCGTGTCCTCCTTGAGCCTCTCGATCGTCTTGCGGGTGGGGCGCGCGGAGCCGTCGGTTGTGGCGTACGCCTCGACGAGCGCGATGCCCGGCGCTCGGGCAGAGGCAGGGACGGCGGCGCCTGCGATGCCTTGGGTGCCCGCCACGGCCTCCACGACGGTGGACAGGTCACCGTCGGCAGCGGGGCCTTCGACCACGACCTGGAAGGGCTTGAGCACGCCCGGGCTGAGCCCGGAGTCGACGAGCGTGGCGAGCCCGTCGTGGGCGTCACCCGCACCAGGCAGGTCCTTGGCCTGCGCGTCACTGGGGTTCAGCTGCACGCCGAAGAAGACGAGCACGGCCACCACTGCAAGGCCGGCGACGGCGACCGGCAGCGGACGGCGCATGACGGTTCGCGCCCAGCGGTTCCAGAAACCGGCGTCGGGATCGTCGTTTCCTTCCGCGATCCTGCGCGGCATCACGCGCAGCCTGTTCACGCGAGGTCCGAGTGTGTAGAGGAGCGCGGGGAGGAGGGTGAGCGCAGCGATCACGGAGACAGCCGGAATGAGCATGCCGCCGATCCCGATCGAGCGGATGAAGGGGAGCGGGATGATGATCATCGACAGCAGGCCGACGGCGACGGTCGAGCCCGACACGACCACGGAGTGGCCGGCGTGCCGCATCGTCGTTCGCGTCGCCTGCTCGCGGTCGGCGCCGTGGCGTAACTCCTCGCGGAAGCGGAAGATCATCAGCAGCGCGTAGTCGATCGCCACGCCGAGACCGACGAGCGCGACGAGGAACTGCACGACGATCGAGACGCCGGTGACGTACGTGAGCAGCCAGATCAGCGTGAACGTGTTGAGGATCGACGCGATCGCGATCGCGATCGGCACCAGCACCGCGGGAATCGTGCCGAAGGTGAAGAGCAGGATCACGAGAGCACCGAGCCCGCCGACCAGCGTCTCCACGAGCACGCTCGGGCCCTCCGCCTCGCCCTCGGAGGCTTCGGCGAAGAGCGGGATGATGCCCGTGAGTTGCGCCGTGACACCCTGGGGCGTCGCCGCCTTGAGTGCGGCGCGTGTCGGCTTGTCGTTGAAGACGCCAAAGGTCGACTCGCCCGGTGGATAGATCGTGGCGAAGGTGACGCGCCGGTCGGGTGAGACGAACGCGTCGCTGCCGGTGGAGAAGAACGAGCTCGTGCGAGCCCCGGGCGTCGCCGCGGCGGCCTTCGCGATCGCCGTCTCGATACCGGGAATCCGCGTCACGTCGCCGTCGGCCTCGAAGACGGCTACGAACGGCTCGATCTCGCCGCTGCCGAGCGCCTTCACCGCCCGCTGATTCGACTCGTAGGCCTCGTAGCCGGGAATCGAGAAGTCCTCGAGCCAGCGGTCCGAGACCTTGACCGCGGCGATGCCGCCAATGAACGTGAGCACCAGCCACAGGCCGATGACGGCGGTGCGGTGGCGGATGACGAGGGTGGCGAGGCGGTCGAGCACGGTCACGCTCCTTCCGGCTGGGCGGCGGCTGGTATTCTTTCGAGCATAGAACTATTCGATGGTCGAAGGATTTTGGCGGAGTCTAGTCGAAGGCGGCCGGGACATGTCAAATACGAACCTCGAACACCTGATCGTCGAGGTCGTGGACGAGCTGCGGACGACGCAACGCGTGACGGACGCCTTCGACGAGAGCGCATGTCAGGTGTTCGGCATCAACCGCTCGGATGGACGGTGTCTCGACGTGCTCGAGCAGCACGGGCCGCTGACGGCAGGGGAGCTCGCGCGCGAATGTGACCTCTCGCTGGCGGCGGTGACCGCACTCGTCGACCGGATGGAGAACGCCGGCCTGATGCGTCGCCGCCGAGACGAGCGCGACCGCCGGCGCGTCCTGGTCGAGCTGACTGCCGCCGCGCACCGCCACGTCGCCGCGATCTTCGGCCCCCTGGCGGATGAGGGCATGACGGAGCTTGCGGCCATGCCGAGGCGCGACCTTCGCGTGATTCGCGACTTTCTGCGCAGCCACCGCGAGCTGCTCGAGCGCCACCACGACCGTGTCGCGGGCCTTGTCGAGCAGTCGCAGCAGCCGGTGTCGCGGCGCGCGCGCTGCCACCTGCGACGGCGGCACGCGCGGTAGACGGCAATCCACCCGCGTCAGGGGAGAGCACGGTCGCGAGGAGTTGATCGGCGAGTACAACGCGAACGATCGGAGCTATCGCCAGTGGTGCACGCAGTGCGGTGGACATGTTCTGACACGCCATCCGCTGTGGAAGCTGGTCGACGTGTACGCCGCAACGATCCCGGCGTTCCCGTTCGAGCCCGGCGTACACGTCAACTACGAGTCGACCGTGCTGCCCATGAAGGACGGCCTGCCGAAGCTCTAGGATTTCCCCTCTGAGCTCGGCGGCTCGGGCGAGGCGCTCCCCGAGTAGGACGCCGCAGGCCAAAGCTCGAGGGACATTCCTCAACCCTGGGACACTCGGGGATACTCCGTATTGATGCGCGGCGAGGTCTTCATCTCCCCGCGCCGGCGCTGCGGGTACCTGCGGATGGGTCGATGCTCGATCCAGCTGACGGGCAGTTTCAGGCGAGCTGGCAAGACGACGAAGCCGTTCGAGCACGTCCCCGATCAGCATCGGGGCCGGCTCGCCGCTCCAGCGTCATTCCCGCACACTGGCCCAGGCGGCGGTCGTCCTCCATGAGCTCTCTCCGCTTCCAGGAGGAGTGGAGACCGTGAAGCTTGCACCCATGGGATCCCCAAGGGTTGTGTTGGCGCGCCTGCGTTGGTTCACTTCACACAAGGAGGAGGCGCAGATGGCGTTGGCACGAGTTGCCTCGTTCGAGGGCGTCGACAGCGACAGCTTCGCACGGGTGAAGAGCCAGATCGAGAACGACCCGCGGCCGGCAGACATCCCGGTTACGGAGATCCTCATGCTTCGTGACGCAGACGCGAAACGATCGCTGGTCATGCTGTTCTTCGAGAACGAAGAGGATTACAGGCGGGGCGACGAGGCCTTGGACGCCATGGCTCTCGACGACGCACCGGGACGGAGGGCGTCGGTCGAGAGGTACGAGGTCGCGTTCAGACGAACGGCTGACGGTCTCGCCTGACGACACAAGTGAGTAGTCCCGGATGCCAACGGACGAGCGAAGAACGTCAGGGAACATCCTTTGAGTCTGGCGCATCCGAGTCGGCTCAACCCGGCAGCATGATGTCGGAGAGTTCCGGCGCGGTCCTTGGAGCAGGTCGAGCTCGTTTTGGAGGAGAGAGATATGAAGACAACAATGCTTCCGGAGAAATCCGATGGAAAGTCGCCAGCAGGTGCGGACATTCGCATCCTCATGGATGGGAAAACGGGCGGCATGATCCATAGCACACTCCCTCCGCACCAAGTCAACAAAGCGACTGTTCACGCAACGGTGAGTGAATTCTGGTACGTGCTGGAGGGACACGGTGAGATCTGGAGAGATGACGGCAAAGAGAGCAACGTCACCAGTCTTGTTCCAGGTACATCAATCGACATCCCGGTGGGAACATCCTTTCAATACCGAAATGTTTCAAACATGGAATTGAAGTTCATTTGCGTCACCATGCCGCCTTGGCCAGGCGAATCAGAGGCTACGTACGTCGAGGGTGTATGGCAGCCAACGATTTGATGTGTCGATCCATCGATCGGAAGAGCGGAATCGCGCCGCTCGACCGGGCCTAGGTCATCGCGGCAGTGGGTTCGGGCCGGTGGCGGTGACCAGCCGTTGCGGCACCCAGTCGTCGACGTGGACGAAGCCCTCGAAGGGCCCTTCCTCGTCCTCGACGACGTCGAAGAAAGAGCGCCGGTAGAACTTCACGTGGGTGAAGTCCTCGAACAGCACGTAGACCGGCTCGACGTCGGGACTCTGGAACTGTTGTCCCGTCAGCGCGGCCCGATGCACTCGCGAGAACTCGTCGATCTCCTCGCCGACGACGACGCCGAGGTGCTCGAGGCCCATCCGGTAGGCACGCTGGTGAACGGGCGGGATGAGCTCGATCCGCGAGACCGGAGTCCCCTCGAGGACATAGAGCGGCTCGGCGAGCACGAGCAAGGAGATCGGACGCCCGTTCCAGACGTTCTCGCGGTTCGTCCTTGCATGGCGCTCGAGAAGCGTCCGCTGATGGATGTACAGGTCCCAGTCGGCGACGCGGACGGCGAGGTGGCTGAGCGCGTACGGTGAGATGTCGATGCCGCGGGCAAGAAGACGGTCGCGCTGCATCGCCGCGAAAGCGCGATAGTCACCGATGATCTCAGCGACCGGATCAGACGTTGCCACGTGGCATCCTGTTCACGCCATCGTACGAGATGTCCGGCAGAGACTCGTTGCGAGAGTAATCGTCGAACACCGGCGCAGCCGGCAGCTGCGACCGTCGAGATTGCGTGCGAGCCGCGCTAGTTGCCTGTGCGGTCGCGATGTCTGCATCCGGGCCAGCAGCAGGGCCGGCGCCGGCCGTCCTCCAACTCCTCCTGCGTTCGCCGGATCCGGCGCGCCCGCGTGGTCTCCTGCTTGGCATCCTCGACCCAGCAGATGAACTCGTTTCGGGCCAGCGGCGTGATGTCGTTCCACGCCTCGAGCGCCGTCGCGTTGGACAGCAATGCCTCCTGAAGGTCCGTGGGCAGTTCATGTACCACCCCACCCGGAACGCTGTGGCCGCTCATCGACACATCGTAAGCGCGTGCCTGACGATCCGACGCTCACCAGCAGTCGAACGCCGGCCGGTCGGCGTTATCGTGCACGGCGTGCCGCTTGAGGTTCGCGAGCGGACGAGCCGAGTAGACCTCGTGTTGGCGGCGATACACTTTGCGCTCGCTGTGCAGACCAAGGATCGACGTGGGGTTCACGTGAGCGTCGCGGTCTCCCCCGTCGCTTGGCTGCTCGAGTCGGAGGAGCCGGGGATCGTCGCGCAGGTGAAGCGGGATCTCCTCGGCGAGCGGGCGCCTGCCGATGCGGCGCTTGTTCTCGAGGGCCCGAAGGTGCGCGCGCTGCTCGCCGGTCAACAAGCGGACGGCGGCTTTGGCACCAACGTCTACGCAAAATGGAGCGGTGCCCACTGGCGGCTTGTCTCGCTGGTCGAGCTCGGCGTCCCGGCGGGCGAGCCGCGCTGCCTCGCGGCTGCCGAGACCGTTCTCGCCTGGCTCACCGGCAAGGACCACCGCGACCGCATACCGGTCATCGACGGGTTGACGAGGCGCTGCGCGTCGCAGGAGGGCAACGCACTCGCGGTCTGTTGCCGGCTCGGCCTCGCCGACGACCCCCGTGTCAGTCTCCTCGCCGAGTCGCTCGTCGAGTGGCAGTGGCCGGACGGCGGCTGGAACTGCGACAAGCTGGCTAACGGGTACCGCTCGTCCTTCAACGAGTCGCTGCCGCCGATGTGGGGGCTGCACGAGTACTGGGCGGTGACGGGCGAGACGGGGGCGCAGGAGGCCGCCGAGCGCACCGCCGAACTCTTGCTCGAGCATCGACTCTTCAGGGCACTCGCCATCGGCGAGCCGATCCGCCGGTCGTTCGTGACGGTGCACTCGCCGCCGTTCTGGCACTACGACTTCTTCCAGGCGCTCGTCGTGCTCGCCCGGATGGGGCTCGCGAACGACCCGCGGGCGGCGGACGGCCTCGACCTGCTCGAACAGCGAAGGCTCCCGGACGGCCGCTGGCGTGCCGGTGGCCGCTGGTGGAAGGCGCCGGGCTCGAAGGGGGGAAACGTGGAGGTGGTCGACTGGGGCTCTGGGCCGAACGAGCTGTTGACTCTGCACGCGCTTCGTGTGCTCAGCGCCGCCGGCCGCTCCACTTCCTAGCTCCTCGGCACGAAGGCGGCGAGTTTTCCTACTCGGACAAGAACGCGCCTGCAGGTCGCCTCTGCACTCGCGGAGCGCGGCTACGACTTCCGCTTGGTTCTCGGCGACGGCGCCCATGACGGGAACCACGACGGTGTGGCCCTGCCGGACGCGCTCCGCTGGCTCTGGCGGCCGAACGCCGAGGAGCGGCGCCATCCGCCCGGCGGACCGGCCGCTATCCCTCCTGCGGCGCCGGCGTCCTCGTTCGATCCGCCTCAGCGCGCACGATCGCGACGACCGAGCCGATGACGAGGCAGGCGCCCGCGATGGCGAGGCCGGTGAGCGACTCGCCGAGGATCAGCGCGGCCAGCACGAGCGCGACGATCGGATTCACATACTGGTGGGTGACGACCGTGGAGATGGCCACGTTCTTCAACAACCAGACGTACGCGCCGTACCCGACCGAGCCCGCGATCACGAGGTAGGCGACAGCGAGCGCGCTCCGCGCCGAGATGCCGGACGCACGGTCGCCGGCCAGCAGGCCGATACCGCACATGACAACGCCGGCCACGAGGCTCTGGATCCCGACCGACGACCAGAGGCTCGGCGCGGGCAGCCACCGCCCGTAGAAGGAAGCGGTCGACCAGGCGAGCGCGGACGCGAGAGTGAGCGCCATCCACCAGAGCGAGATGCCGGCGCCGCCCTTGGCCAGGAGCAGCGCGACCCCTGCGAACCCGACCAGTACTCCGACGACCGTCCCGCGCGCCAGCCGCTCGCCGGCGAGCAGCCGCCACACGCAGACCGTGATCGCGGTGGTCGAGGCGAGGATGGCGGCGATGTTCGATGGCACCCGCGTCTCGGCGAGCGTGAGCAACCCGGGGCCGCCGACGAGCAGCCACACGCCGAGGATCGACGCGCCGCCCAGCTCACGCCGCGTCGGCCGCCGCGCGAGCACGAAGGGCACGAGCAGCGCACCCGCGATCAGGTAGCGCAGGCCGGCAGCGAGCATCGCCGGCAGCGTCTCCACGGAGATCTTGATCGCGATGTACGTCGAGCCCCAGAGCACGTAGATGAGGCCCATCGCCACGACCACGCGAAACGTCCTCCCGGCGAGCCGCGCCCGGAACGCTCGTCTGCGGCCGGAGGCCGCCCCCTCAGACGGCGGCTGTGGCGTACCGCTCACGCATCTCGTCGAGCGAGAGCGGCTCGTAGTCGCCGGCGTGTCCCGCCTGTCCGAAGTCGCGCATCCGTTCGGCGATCAGCGCCTGCATCGCGGCGCGTGCCGGCTTCAGGTAGTCGCGCGGGTCGAACTTCTCCGGGGACTCCACGAACACCTTGCGGATGGCGCCGGTGATCGCCAGACGAGAGTCGGTGTCGACGTTGATCTTGCGCACGCCGTGCTGGATGCCGAGCTGGATCTCCTTGACCGGCACGCCCCAGGCGGGCTTGAGCGCGCCGCCGTACTGGTTGACCTCGTCGACGAGCTTCTTGGGCACGCTCGAGGAGCCGTGCATCACGAGATGTGTGTCGGGCAGGCGGCGGTGGATCTCCTGGATCAGATTCATCTTCAGCACCTCGCCGTCCGGCTCCTTCGAGAACTTGTAGGCGCCGTGCGAGGTGCCGATCGCCACGGCCAGCGCATCGATCCCGGTCTGCTCCACGAAGGTGACAGCCTCGTCCGGGTCGGTGAGATGCACCTCACCCGACCCGTGCCCGTCCTCGATCCCGCCGAGCGTGCCGATCTCCCCCTCGACCGTGACGCCCCGAGCATGGGCGTACTCGACGACTTCCCTGGTGACGGAGACGTTGTAGTCGAAGGAGGCCGGTGTCTTCCCGTCCGCCTCGAGCGACCCGTCCATCATCACGCTCGTGAAGCCGAGGTCGATCGCCGAGATGCACGTGGCGGGCTCGTTGCCGTGGTCGAGGTGCAGGCAGAGCGGGATCTCCGGATACAGCTCGTTCGCGGCCTGCATCAGGTGCCACAGGAAGCGGTCGTTGGTGTAGGAGCGCGCGCCGCGCGAAGCCTGGATGATCACGGGCGAGGCGGTCTCACGCGCCGCCTCCATGATCGCCTGGATCTGCTCCATGTTGTTGACGTTGAACGCGCCCACCCCGTAGCCGCCCCTGGCGGCCTCGTCGAGGAGTTGGCGCATCGACACGAGCGGCATCGCTTCTCCCGTCCTTTCGTTGCTGGCGTGCTCAGCCTAGCCGGGGTGTCCCGCCCGTAGAACGGAACTCGTCAGTCGAGCGTGCCACGCGGTGCGACCCACTCCGCGGGCTGTCCGCTGGCCTCGGCGATCGTGTCGAAATGCCGGTCGTAGTGGAGGAGAGTGAGGCCGGCCACGTCGGCGGCGGCCGCGATCAGCAGGTCGACGGGGCCTGGGCCTCGATGCTGGCTGCGCCGGACGAGAAGTGATTGCACTTCCTCTGCGCGGGCGCTGACCGTCTCGTCGACGAGCGCTCGAGGGAGGCTGTCGAGACCTTTCTGCGTCCGCACGAAGACGGTTTGGTCCGGAGCGGAGTAGAGGAGCTCGAGTCGCACGGGGGCACAGACGGCGAGGCGATCAAACGCAATGAGGCGCCTCCAGGTCTCTGAGACCGCGCTGTGAGTACTCCGCGTCCAGGCACTCGTGTCTGCGAGATACACCGTCACGGCGTTCGCAACCGGCGCCGCTCCTCGTCGTTCGGGCCAAGCCCACCCCGCTCCGCGATCAGCGCGAGCAGGTCCCGCTTGCGCTGTTGCCTGATCACCTCCCAGAGCGCCGCGTCGACCGTCGCCGCGATCGTCGTCGTGCCGAGGATCTGTGCGGCTTCCGCGAGCTTCTCGCGATCGATGTTCAGCGATGTCTTCTCAACGGCGATAGCAGCATCCATCCCCTCAGGATATCTCAGTGCCTAGCGAAAGGATATCGTCCTCTCAGGACATGTCTACAGTGGCTGGTGTCAGCAGCAGCCGATACACTCAGCAGACCGATGCAGCAGCAGCTTCTTACCTGAGCCAGGGAGCGACCGCGGCCACGCCGCGTCACTCCCCGTGAGCCTCTCCCTGGAGAGGCTTTTTTGTTCCCCGAGTCGAATCAAGAGCGAGCGTGATGGAGCGGTACGACCCGAAGACGATCGAGGCGAAGTGGCAGTCCGTGTGGGAAGAGACGGGTGCCTTCGTCGTGTCCAACCCTCGGCCGGGCGAAGCCGCCGACGAGCACACGACATACGTGCTCGAGATGCTCCCGTACCCCTCGGGCGAGCTGCACATGGGGCACGTGTTCAACTACACGCTCGGCGACGTCTTCACCCACATCCGTCGCCGACAGGGGATGCGCGTGCTGCGGCCGATGGGGTACGACGCCTTCGGACTGCCTGCCGAGAACGCGGCGATCAGCGAGGGCGGGCACCCACGCGTGATCACGAGCCGCAACATTGACGCCATCCGCCGCCAGATGCGCCGCATGGGCTGGGCCATCGACTGGTCGCGCGAGGTGTCCACCTGCGAGCCGGAGTACTACCGGTGGACGCAGTGGCTGTTCCTGCGGTTCTTCGAGAAGGGCCTGGCGTACCGCAAGGAGGCTCCCGTCAAGTGGTGCCCGAACGACCAGACCGTCCTTGCGAACGAGCAGGTCGTGGAGGGGCTCTGCGAGCGGTGCGGGGCGGAGGTCGAATCCAGGAACCTGACGCAGTGGTTCTTCAGGATCACCGACTACGCGGACGCATTGCTCGACGAGATGGAGCTGCTCGAGTCGTGGCCGGAGCGCGTGCTGACGATGCAGCGCAACTGGATCGGGCGCTCGCAGGGCGCACGCGTTGTCTTCACGGTCGACGGGAGCGGGGAGGAGCTGCCGGTCTTCACGACACGACCGGACACGCTGTTCGGAGCGACCTTCTTCGTACTGGCCCCGGAGCACCCGCTCGTTCCCGAGCTCGTGAGCGGCTCCGAGCAGGAGGACGCCGTCCGGGCCTACGTCCAGAAGGCGATGGCCCAGTCGACCGTCGAACGCGAGACGAAGGAGAAGGACGGCGTCTTCACAGGGCGCTACGCCGTCAACCCGGTCAACGACGAGCGCATCCCGATCTGGGTCGCCGACTACGTGCTGATGGAGTACGGCACCGGCGCGATCATGGCCGTCCCCGGGCACGACGACCGCGACTTCGCGTTCGCCGAGCGCTTCGGGCTGGAGATCCGGCGTGTCGTCGAGCCGGCCGACGGGAGCGAGATCGAGCTGCCGTGGACGGACAAGACCGACGCGGCGCGCGCCGTCAACTCGGCGCAATTCTCGGGGCTGCCGACACCGCAGGCACTGGAACAGATCGTCGCGTGGCTTGACGAGACAGGGCGAGGCGAGGCCACGATCGGCTACCGCCTGCGTGACTGGCTGCTCTCGCGGCAGCGCTACTGGGGCTGCCCGATCCCGGTCGTCCATTGCGACGCATGTGGCATCGTCGCCGTGCCCGACAGCGAGCTCCCGGTCCCCCTGCCGGACGTCGAGGACTACAAGCCGAAAGGCCGCTCGCCTCTGGCGACCGCAGAGGACTGGCTCCACACGACGTGCCCGGCGTGTGGGGGCCCAGCCCTGCGCGAGACCGACACGATGGACACGTTCGTCGACTCCTCCTGGTACTTCCTCCGCTACACCGATCCGCTCAACGACAGCGCACCGTTCGACCGTGACGTCGCGGACTACTGGATGCCCGTGCGCCAGTACATCGGCGGGATCGAGCACGCGGTGCTGCACCTCCTGTACGCACGGTTCTTCACCAAGGTGATGAACGACCTCGGGCTGCTGGGCGTGCGCGAGCCGTTCGCGCGTCTCTTCACCCAGGGGATGATCTACCGGTTCGGCGCGAAGATGTCGAAGTCCAAGGGCAACGTCGTGTCGCCCGACGATGCGGTGGAGCGTTACGGGGCGGACGCGCTTCGGCTCTACATCCTCTACATGGGGCCGGCCGAGGCGGACAAGGAGTGGCAGGACGAGGCGATCGACGGCACCGCCCGGCTGCTCGACCGCATCTGGCGACTGACGCTCGAGGTCGCTGCTCGTGGCTCTGTGGAGATGCCGGGCGACGGTGATCTGCTGCGGGCGGCGCACCGCGCGATCGACCGTGTCTCGGACGACATCCTGAGGCGTTTCCAGTTCCACACGCCGATCGCGGCGCTGTTCGAGCTCGTCAACGAGATCTATCGGGTAAAGGACGATCCGGCCCTTGCCGGGGAGGTGCGCTTCGCCACCGAGACGGCGCTTGCGCTGATCCAACCGTATGCGCCGCACATCGCGGAGGAGCTGTGGGCGCGGCTCGGACACGACCGGCTGTGGGCCGAGCCGTGGCCGATCGCCGACGCCCGCCTTCTTGCCCGCGAGCAGATCGAGGTCGTCGTGCAGGTGAACGGCAAAGTCAGGGAGCGGCTGCACGTCACGCCGGGCACGGCGGACGAGGAGCTGGTTGCGCTGGCGCTCGCTTCCGAGCGGGTGCAGGCGCACGTCGACGGACGGGAGCTGCGCAAGCAGATCGTCGTCCCGGACAGGCTCGTCAACCTCGTCGTGTAGCCGGGGCTCCCGCGCGCCTTGAGCGTGGGCGGCGGCGTCGGCCGGCCGCCGCCACAGTGTCGTCACGAAGTTGACACTGTGTCGTCACACGTCTGTCGTCAAAATAGACGACAGTGATCACGTTGCAGCGACGACACCTCCTCGCGGCTCTGGTGCCGCTGGTGGCCCTGCTGGTCGTGGCCGGACAGCGGATCCGGAGTGACGAACGCGGGGGCCGCGATCGGGCAGCGTCACCAACCGGGCTCACGGCGGTCGACACGGTCGAGGCGGCGCCGCGGCTGGTGGTGCACGTCTCCGGGGCAGTGACGCGTCCCGGCCTCTACCGGTTGCGAGAAGGAATGCGGATCGCCGATGTGGTCGAACGAGCCGGTGGCCTCAAGCCACGCGCCGATCTCGCGGCGCTGAATCTCGCCGCGCCCCTGGCGGACGGGCAGCATGTGATCGTCCCGCGGCGCCAGGTCGCCGGCGGTGCGGGCGGCGAAGCGCTCGACCCCGCGGCGACGGGCGCCAAGGTGCAGCTGTCGACGGCGACGGCAGAGCAACTCGACGAGCTTCCAGGCGTCGGTCCTGTCACGGCCACGAAGATCGTCGAGTGGCGCAATACCCACGGCGGCTTCCGGTCGGTTGACGACCTCGACGAGATTCCGGGAATCGGGCCTGCGCGTATCGAGCAGTTGCGCGATCTGGTTATCCCGTGAACCGCCTCGCCGATGCCGTTCTGGACGCCGCGCGGCGCAATCCCACGACGACGGTCGTCGTCTCCGCATGCGGCGGCCTGGCGCTTGTGAACGTGTTCTCGGTGTCGTTCCAGGTCGGCGTCGCCGCCGCCTGCTTTCTCACGATCACCCTCTGGTCGCTCCAGGCCCCACGGCTGGCGGTGGTCGCGGCGGTCGCCGTGCTGGCCGGTCTGACGGCGGGATCGTGGCGCGAAGGCCGGCTGGACCATTCGGTGCTGGCTTCGAAGCTCGGCCGCCCCGCGCCGGCGCGCGTCACCGTGACCGGAACGGCCAGGCGGTCAACGTTCTCGGTCCGGGTCGAGGCGACGGCGGTCCGGTACGACGGTGCCGCGCTCGAGGATCGCGTCCTGCTGCAACTGCCTGCGGGTCGCAGCCCGCCCCGTGGGTCGATCCTGGAGCTTGCGCGCGCGTGGCCGGTCGAGCCGCGAGGGCCCGAGACCGGCTTCGACGAACGCGCCTGGCTGGCGCGGAAGGGGATCCAGGTCGTCCTGCGCGCACGCGAGTGGCGGGTCGTCGGCCGGCGGGGTGGGATCGGTGGCGCGGCCGACCGGCTTCGCGGGCGCATCTCCGGTGCGCTCGCGCGCGGCGCCGCAGGTGAACGGCTTGCGCTGCTGCGCGGGATCGTGCTCGGCGACGACGACGCTCTCTCCGCGCCGTCACGTGACGCGTTCCGCGCCTCCGGGCTGGCCCATCTCACCGCCGTTTCCGGTCAGAACGTGGCCATCATCGCGACCGGGATCATCCTGCTGGCGCGCGCCGCCATGATCGGGCGGGTGGCCGCACAGCCGCTGGTGGCCGCCGCTGTGCTCGCGTATGCGCTCGCGGTCGGGTGGCAGCCGTCGGTGGTCAGGGCGACCGTGGCCGGACTGCTCGTGTGCCTGGCCTGGGGTCTCGGCGCGGCGCGGCAGGCCTGGCATTTCATGGCACTCGGCGGCCTCGCGCTGCTCGCCTGGAATCCGCGATCGGCTCTCGACCCGGGGTTTCAACTGTCCTTCGCCGCCGTGGCTGCGATTCTCGTGCTGGCCAGACGGTTCGAGACACGGTTCCAGGGCTATCCGCTGCCGGCCAAGGTCGGCGGCGGACTGGCCGTGGCTGCGGCCTGCGGCATCGTCACCGCGCCCATCGTGTGGCTGCACTTCGGTGCCGTCCCGACCTGGACGGTGCCCGCCAACGTCGCGGCAGAGCCGGCCATGCCGCTCGTACTCGCGCTCGGGTTGCTGGCGGCCGCCTCCGATCCGGTGTCGCCGGAGATAGCTGCCTCGCTCTCATGGGTCGCCGGCTGGTGTGCCTGGTGGATCGCGGAGTGCGCACGTGTCTTCTCCAGCCTCCCCTACGCACAGATCCACTCGGGGCCGGCGCTTGCGGCAGCCGCGCTGCTGGCGGTCGGGGCCGTCTGGTTCAGGCGTCTGCCGAGGTGGCGGCGGCGCACGCTCACGCCGGCGCTCCTCTCTGCCGTGATGCTCCTCCCGCTGGTTGTCCTCCTGCTCCGAGATGACACCACAAGGTCACCGCCGGTCGGTCTGCGGGTGACGTTTCTCGATGTCGGACAAGGCGACGGCACGCTGCTCGAAGTGCCGGAGGGCGCGGTGCTGGTCGATCAGGGGCCGCCAGAGGCGCGGGTCGCCGCACAGCTTCGCAGGCTCGGCGTGCGCCGACTCTCGGCCGTAGTGCTCACCCATCCGCAGCGAGACCACATCGGGGGCGCCGCGGATGTGCTGCGCAGGTTCCCCGTCGATACGGTGCTCGACCCGGCGATTCCGGTGGAATCGCCGGATCAGCAGGCGGCGCTCGCCGCGGCGCGGGAGCGCGAGGTTCCGGTGCGCGTGGTGCGCGCTGGCGACCGGTTCCGGATCGGTGGGCTTCGGTTGCGCGTGCTCTGGCCCGCTCGTGATCCTCCCCCGGGTCGCGACCCCAACGAGTGGGCGGTCGTGCTCCAGGCCTCCTACGGCCGCTTCGACCTCCTGCTCACGGCAGACGCGGAGTCGAACGTGACAAGCCGTCTCATCACGCGCCCGGTCGAGGCGCTGAAGGTCGCGCACCACGGGTCGTCGGATCCCGGGCTCGAGCGGCAACTCACGCTGCTGCGTCCGCGCGTGGCGGTGATCTCCGTCGGGTCCGGCAACGACTACGGTCATCCCACGGCCGAGACGACGACCGCTCTCCGGGCCAGCCCGGCCTTGCGCCTGTACCGCACCGACCAGGATGGCCAGGTGACGATCGAGACCGAGGACGGCCGGGCGCTCGCGGTGACTTCCCAGCGGTGACTCATGCACGCTGTACGCTCGAGGGAGATGGCCGAGGTCGAGCTGAAGCCGGTGTACCTGATCACGGGGAGCGACAGGCCGAAGATCGAAGGCGCCATCGCGCGCCTCCGGCGACACTTCGACCCAACGGCGGTCGAGCAGGTGTCGGCAGTGGACGTCTCGGGAGGCGACGCCGCTGCGCTGTGCAATTCGGGCAGCCTCTTCGGCGACCGCCGGCTCGTGATCGTGTCCGACATCGACGGCCGGCCCAACGCCGAGGGCCAGCTGCGCGGCGGCTGGAAAGCCGGCGACGTCACCGACCTCACGGCCTATCTCAAGTCGCCCGCGCCCGACACGGTGCTGGCGCTCGTCGCGACCGCGCTGAAGAAAGATGCGCCCCTGGCCAAAGCATCCGCGAAGGCTGGGGACGTGCTCGCCTTCGACGTCGCCAAGCGTGGGTTGCAGCAATGGGTGGCGGAGCGGTTCCGGACCGCGAACGTCCGGGCGGAGAGTGACGCCTGCGCCGCCCTCGTCCATCTTGTGGGCGACGACCTGCACGCCCTCGCGAACGAGGTCGAGAAGATCGCGACATGGGCGGGCGACGAGCCGGTCGGTGAGCGCGAGGTGGAGCAGCTGGTCGCGGCGAGCAGCGACACACCTCTCTACACCATCTCCGACGCCTGGGGCGCGCGTGACATCGGCCGCGCGCTCGGAGCGGCTGAGGCGTTCCTCGAGCGGTCCGGACGCCCGCCGGCGGCCGCGGTCCCGATGATCGCGAACCAGCTTGCGCGACACGCCACCACAGTGCGGCATGCCAAGCGCCTCGAACAGGCGCAGATCCCGGCCCGGGAGGCGACGAAGGAGCTCGGTGTGCGGTTCGACTTCCAGGCGCAGCGGGCGTACGAGCACAGCCGCAACTTCGGCGACGGTGAGCTGGACACCGAGCTCGTTCGGCTCGCCCGCCTCGACCACGCGCTCAAGGGTGGGAGCAGGCTGTCGTCCGAGCTCGAGCTGACGCGTGCGCTGGCGGACGGCAACGAGCCGAAGCACGGCTGACGGAAACGGTGTCGGTGCCAGGCTGACGCCTGGAACCACCACGTTTGCTGATGCTCAGACGCCGGCGGTGAGCCGGGCGGCCTGCGACTTCTTGCGCGCGGCGGTGTTCTTGTGGATCGCGCCACGAGACGCGGCCTTGTCGATCATCCGGACGAGCAGCCGGAACTCCTCGGCAGACCGGTCGCTGTCCTCGCTCTGCACAGCGTCTTCGAGGCGCCTCGTGAGCGTCTTGATCGTCGAGCGGTAGCGAAGATTCTCGAGCCGCTGGCGGCTCGCGCTTCGGACACGCTTCTCTTGCTGCTTGATGTTCGGCATAGGAAAACCCCGCCGCGGCGGGAGGAACGATGCTACCAGAGGCGGAGAGGTCGAAGGTGATCGAGCGAGTGGTCGATCGCGAGGAGGGTGTCCTGGTCGCGCGCAGATCCTGAGCAGCGAAGCACGCGGGGCCGCGCGAGCTCGCGGCGGACGGATTCCTCCAGCGGCCGGCCCGGCCGCGCTCAGCCGCCCGCGGCGGCGACTCTCGCCGCAAAGCCGTCGATTGCAGCGTGTCCGTCGAGTGCCCCGAGCTCGAGGTCGTAGCTGCGCGACTCGCCGGCCGCCAGCTCGATCAGCTCGCCGCGCTCGCGCGCGTCGAGGCGTCCCGCCGTGCGGTTCGTGCACGGTTCGATGCCCACCACGTAGGTGCCCTCGCCGAGCATCCGCCAGACGAAATGGTGCGGGAGCTGATCCTTGCGGAACACCTGGTAGACGCCGAGCCCGAGCCGGCGGTTGACGACGCCTGCGGGTACCGCACCGTCCGGCTCGCCGCCGAGATCGTGCTCGAAGACCTGCTCGACGAAGCCCGCGGCGGGGGCGTCCAACGTCCTGTACCCCTCCGTCGCGTGGTCGCCACGGGCCGTGACGCCTGTCGCCGCGACGAGAAGCTCCGAACCGTCGTCGACCACCGGGAACCCGGTGTTGACGTGGTAGAGGAGCATGTGCGGGGTCACGTCGTGCCCGACGTTCTCGACGACGTCGTGGATCCGCAACCGGGATTCGCCGACGTTCGCCTCGACCCGCCTCCACAGGACGAGCTGCTCGCCGAACACCGTTGCCACCTGTGTCTCGCCTTCGGCCCACAGCACGCAGCCGTCACCGTCCCAGCGCTCACCGTACCCAACGAGCCGCGCGGGGCGGTTCGAGGCGCGGCCGTGCAGCCCGAACTCCTCGGTCTGCTTCGGCGGATAGTGGTACTGCGCCGCCGAGTCCTCGGCCATGAACAACGAGTGCTCGATGCCGCAAGTCGTGAGCAGGCCACCACCGAAGGTACGGAAGAACCCGAGCCCGCCCTGCTCCGCGTACCACGGGCCCTCGGTGCCGACCGCGGAGATCCACGCGAGCGGCACGCCTCGCAGCTCGCACCGCCCGATGTCGAAGGCGCGGTCGACGAGCACGTCGAAGACGAAGCCGCTACCGGTACGGAACTCGAGCACGCGAACACCACGGCCGCCTCCGTCGCCGAGGGTGACGAGGCGAACGCCTGCCACCTGCTCGAGCCGCCCGACGCGGCGAGACAGCTCGACGCGACTCAGGTGCTGTCCGAACAGCTCGGGCACCGCCGTACCCTATCCGCGAGCCGGAGGCGGCGCGTGCGGGTGCGTGTCCGGCGGGCACGCTGCCGGCCGATCGTCGAAGATCCCCGCGTGCGCCGTCCCCGAGATCGAACAGCATGACCTCCCGCGAACGCGTACTGAGAACGCTCGCGCGGCTGCCCGTCGACCGGGTTCCGGTCGGGCCCATGATGATGGACTACGGCGCGACCGCCATCGGCGAGCCGGTCGGGGTGTTCTGCCAGGACGCCGAGGTGATGGCTCGCGGCAACCTCGCCGTCTGGGAGCGACTCGGCCAGGACGTGATCTTCCTCGGCTCCGACAACTACTACATCGCGGAGGGCTTCGGGTGCGTCTCGGAGCAGCCACCGGACGAGACCCCGCACCTCGCGAGGCCCCCGCTCGAGCGCATCTCCGACGTCTACGACCTGCGGGTGCCCGATCCGCTGCGCGACGGGCGCATGCCGGTCTTCGTCGAGGCGACCCGCATCGTGCGGCGGGCCGTCGGCGACGAGGTGGCGATCCGCACGCCGGGTACAGGCCCCTTCGCACTCGCCTCCTACTTCGTGGGCACACAGGAGTTCCTGATCGAGGTGGGCATGGCCAACGCAGGGCTTCCCGGCAGCGACCCGGATGCCATCCATCACGCGCTCGGTCTGGCCGCGGACGCGCTGATCGCGTTCGGCAAGGCGTGCTTCGACGCCGGCGCCGACCTTCTGCACTGCGGCGACTCCCTGGCGTCCTGCGACGTGATCTCGCCCGCCGACTACGAGCGCTGGGCGTTCCCGTACGAGCGGCGGGTGATCCAGGCCTGGAAGGAGTACGGCGCGCGGACGCTCCTGCACATCTGCGGCGATGCGAGCAAGGTGATCGGTCTCTATGCCGACACCGGGGCCGACATCATCGAGGTCGACCACAAGGTCGACCTCGCATTTGCACGCGACACCGTCGCGGGCCGCTCCTGCCTGATCGGGAACCTCGACCCGGTGACGGTGTTGCTGCAGGGCACGCCGGAGCGGGTCCGGGCAGCCTCCGAGGCGTGCCTCGCCGTCGGGCGCGGCGGCGGCTACGTTCTCGGCTCCGGCTGCGTCGTGCCCCGGCACACCGCGCTCGAGAACCTGCAGGCGATGGTGGCCGCCGCGCGCGACGCATCCGTCTGATCGTCGCTGGCGGTCGCGCTGCCGTTCGCGGTCAGTGCATGAACCAGCCGCCGTCCAGCTCCACCACCTGCCCGGTCAGGAACGAGGAGGCGTCGCTCGCGAGGAAAACGACGAGGTTGCCGATGTCCTGCGGGGTACCGCGCCGCTTGATGCTCTGCTGCTCGAGGATCCAGGCGGTGTACTCGTCCGGGTTGGGATGGATCTTCTCGGCGTCCGTGGGAAAGGCCCCAGGGGAGATCGCGTTCACCGTCACGCCCTGTGGCCCGATCTCGCGGGCGAGCGCGCGTGTGAAGGAGATGATCGCTCCTTTCGAGGAGACGTAGTCGAGCAGGTGTGTCATCCCGATGAACGCTGTGATCGAGGCGATGTTCACGATGCGGCCCCGGCCGCTTCGCTCCAGGGCCGGAAACGCTTCGCGGGCACACAGGAAATAGCCCTTGAGGTTGACGGCGAGCACCTGATCCCACTCGGCCTCGGTGATCTCCGTCCAGGCACGCCGCGGGTAGATGGCGGCGTTGTTGACGAGGATCTCGAGACCGCCGAGCTCACTCGCGGCCCGTTCCGTGGCGGCGGCGACGGAGGCGGCGTCCGCGACGTCTGCGGCGAGGGCCAGTGCGGTGCCTCCGGCCGCCCGCACCGCTTCGGCCCTGGCCTCCGCCGCCTCGAGGTTCCTGTCGACGCAGGCAACGGCAGCGCCCGCGGCGGCCAGCGAGGCGCAGATGCCCTCGCCGAGACCGCCGCCGGCGCCCGTTACCAGCGCGACCCGTCCGTCGAGGCGGAAGGGGTCTTCCGTCATGCCAGCCCGAACTCGCTTGTGATCTCCGCCAGCTCGACCGTTCGCTTCTGCGCCACCGAGCGGTAGGCCGCCTCGATCAGCGCCATGGTGCGCAGGTTGTCGTGGCCGGGGACGGCGGGCTCGCTCCCGGTCTGGATGGCTTCCATCACCTGGGCCATCGTCCCCGCGAACGCCTGTGGGAACCAGCGCTCGTCCCAGCGCGGGCGGTGCCACACGTCACCCTCGGAGCGCAGGTGGTAGTCGATCGTGGACGGGCTGCCGGCCGGGTAGTCGGGCCACCCGATCGTGCCCTTGGCGATCCCGTCCGTCCCCTCCACGCGCCACTCGATGCCACCATCGGCCCAGGTGAAGCAGTCGTCGGAGCCCACGCACCTGAGGCCGCTCTCGTACTCGAGCACGTAGAAGGCCATGCCGTCCTCGTGCGGGAAGTCCCAGCTCGGATCGTTGCGCACCGAGCAGAGGATCGCCTTCGGGTCACCGAACTGGAAGCGGAAGACGTCGAGGTGGTGGATGGACATGTTGAGGATGGCGATCCGGCCGTAGTCGCGGATGAACTCCTGCCAGTGCGGCCGTGCGTTCATCACGATCTGCGCCACGACCGGTGTGCCCAGGTGGCCGCCGTCGAGGAGCGTCTTCAGAGCGCGCATCGACTGGTCGTACCGCATGTTCTGGTTGACGGCGAGCACCTTGCCGGACTCGCGGCAGACGCGGTCGATCTCGATCGCGTCCGCCAGGGTCGAGGCGAGCGGCTTCTGCGCCAGGATCCCTTTGATGTGCGATCTGGCACACGCCGCGCGGATGATCTCGAGCTGCTGATCGGGCGGGTAGGCGACGTCGGCGATCTCCACCTCGGGGTCGTCGAGCAGCTCCTGCCACGTGTCGTAGACCTTCCCGACGCCGTTCTGCTCGGCGGCCGCCCTCGCGTTGGCGGGTGTGCGAGAGGCGATCGCGACGGTGCGGAAGCCGGCCTCGGCGTACGCCGGCAGCTGGATGTCGCGCATGATGAAGCCCGCGCCGATCGCGCCGATCCCGAAGTCGGTGCGCGCCGGCGGAGAAGGTGTGATCTGGAGGTCGATCTCGGTCATCGCCGGCCCCCTACGCGCGAACCCCGAGCTCACGCATGATCGCGGCCGTACCGTCGTAGGCGCGCTGAGCCCACTCGACGATCTTGTCGGGGTCGGGGGAGTACTCGAGCTCGATGGAGACGGTGCCGTCGTAGCCCGTGTCGCGGATCGCGGCCAGGTACTCCTTGATCGGGGTCACGCCCATCCCGGCCGGCAGGTCGCCGTGCACCTTGCCGTCGCAGTCGGAGAGGTGGATGTGACCGATGAGGCCGGTCAGCTTGGCCACGTCGTCGAAGGACGCGCCGGAGAGGTGGAGGTGGGAGATGTCGGCGTTGGCGCGCACCGCCGGGTGGTCGATCTCCTTGACGAAGCGTACGAGCTCGTCGACGTCCTTGAGCAGCGCCGTCTCGAACGGCTCCAGTTCCAGCACGATCTCCAGGCCCTTGGCGTGCGCGTACTCGCCGGTCTGCTTGACCGCGTCCCGCGCCATGTCCCAGATCGCCTCGCCCGGGAAGACCTCACGATCCCAGTAGTACTCGCCGACGACGAGCAGCACGTTGCGCGCGCCGAGGTAAGCGCCCTGGTCGACGTACGCCTTGATGCGGTCGAGCGTGAACCGCTGCACCGACGGGTTGAAGTCGACGAGGCCGAAGGCGACGCACACCACGGAGCGGACGGGCAGCCCGGCCTCCTCCAGCGTGGCCTTGATCTCCGCGCGCTCAGCGTCGGAGATGTCGAGCGGATCCTCGAAGACGTCGTACGTGTCGAATCCGATCGCCTTCGCCTGGCGGATGCCCTCCAGCCGGTCGATCTTGGTGCCGAGCCACGTGGAGCTGATCATGCCGAGTTCCATCTATCTGCCTCCTTGAGGGTGGGGTTCGGTCGCCTGCCAGCGCAGGCCGCTTGCGTCGACGGCGGCGCTGCCCGCCGCGACGA
Source organism: Gaiella sp. (assembly GCA_046160185.1). GTDB lineage: Bacteria > Actinomycetota > Thermoleophilia > Gaiellales > Gaiellaceae > Gaiella. The sequence goes on from JBJXGY010000055.1 coordinate 41,156, forward strand.
GATCGGTGAGGTGGGCCCGCAGCGATCCCGCCAGCTCGTTCGGCATCGAGCTGAACGGCCCGAGCGCGGCATCGCCCTCGGCCAGGAGCTCGGCCAGCGTCACGCTGCCGCGCTCGCGCAGCACGCGTGCCACGAGGCCGGCGGCCTCGTCCACGAAGGCGAGCGTGTCGGCCAGGAAGCGGTCGACGTCGGCGCCCTCGATCACCTCGTAGTGCGCGGTCAGTAAGCGTTGGGGCCGGAGCTCGCGCAGCCTGCGGGCGGAGGTGGCGTACGCGTCGACGTCGAAGTACGGGGAGGGGTGGACGACCCGGCCCTCGGTGTCCAGCAAGCCGCGGGCCATCACGGCATCGGTCACGATCGCAGTTCGGGAGATCGGTTCCCACAGGCCGAGATGACCGGGTGTGTGACCCGCCAGGTGCAACACCTCGACCACCAGCTCGGGACCTAGCCTGAGCTGTTCGCCGCCCCGGAGCCTGACGTCGACGGGTCGGTCCGGCCCCAGCGAGTCGCCGAGCCAGGCGAACACGTCGGCGGGGTAGCCGAGCCCGTGCGCGTCGTACCAGCCGTAGCGCTCGCGCATGATCGCGTCGCTGCTCTCGATCCACGGCGTGTCGAGCGCGTGCGCCAGCACGAGGGCGCGCGCGTGGGCAGCCTGAATCGCCGCCGTGCCACCGAAATGGTCGACGTCCGCGTGTGAGACGAGGACCAGGTCGAGCTCGACGCCCGCCGCCTCCAGATAGGGAAGGATGACGGCTCCGGGCGTCTCCGCGCAGCCGGTGTCGACGAGGAGGGAGCGCTCGTCGTGAAGGAGGTATTGCGAGAACGGTCGCGGCCCGAGCACGCTCTCGATGCGATGGATCCCGGGTGTCACCTCCACGACACGATTCAACCACCTTCGTGATCGACCGGCGTCAGTGTCGGCGTGTACCTCGAGGGAGTCCGCCGCGGAAGGTGCAGGCCCGCTGGTCGGCCGGGGAGCCGGTCTTCCAGACCGGCTTGTTCAGCTGGTCTCCTGGCGATAGCTCTAGCGAGAGACCCCCGTCACGCTTCCCGCTCGTCGCGCTTCTCGGGCCGGGGGTTACTCGCTGCGTACGTGCCCGACGTTGCCGTTGAGCACGATGCCGCCGTCGGCGACCAACTCCAGGCCGGTCACGTAGCGGGCCGCGTCGGAGGCGAGGAAGACGATCGGCTCCGCGATCTCCGCGGGGTGCGCGATGCGACGCAGCGGAATCCGCTCCTCGTAGGTGCGGCGCACCTCGGGGGTGTACGCGTCCTTGTTCAGCGGCGTGTCGGTGGCGCCCGGGGAGACGGCGTTGACCGTGACCTGCTGCGGGCCGAACTCGACGGCCAGCACCTTCGTCAGCCCGAGCACCCCAGCCTTCGCGGTCACGTACACGGAGAGGTCGGCGATCGGCTGGATGTCCACAACGGAGGTCACGTTGATCACGCGTCCGCCGCCCTGACCGATCATGCGCCGGATCGCAGCCCGGCAGCCGTGTACGTAGCCGTGCAGGTTGAGGGCGAGCAGCGACTGCCAGTCGGCCTCGCTCGTCTCCAGGAAGGGCTTCACGAGCAGGCGTGCGGCGTTGTTCACCCAGATGTCGATGCCACCCCAGGCCGCCACCACCTTCTCGGCGAACGCCTCCACGTGCGTGGGGTCGGCCATGTCGCCCGGCACGACGAGCGAGCGGCGGCCGGCGGCGGCAATCGCCGCCGCCGTCGCCGCGCCGTCCGCTTCCTCCCCGAGATAGGTGATGGCGACATCGGCGCCCGCGGCGGCCAGTGCCGCCGCGGTCGCCGCACCTATGCCGCTCGAGCCGCCGGTGACGACGGCGCGCCGTCCCTCGAGCGAGAACGCTCCGCTCACAGGGTGCGGTACTCGAGCTTCTGCCGCTGCCCGGTCTCGTGCGAGCGCACGATCGCGTCGCAGATCTCGGCGCAGCGGTAACCGTCCTCCAGCGTCGCCGCCCGCGGCGAGACCGGAGTGTCCTCCTTGATGCAGGTCAGCAGGTGCAGTAGCTCGTGGACGAAGTTGTCCTCCCAGCCGATCATGTGCCCGTGGGGCCAGTGGTGCTCCCAGTAGGGGTGGTACGCCTCCGAGACGAGCACGGTGCGGAAGCCCTGCGCATGCGCGCCCGGGCTCGAGCCGACCATGTTCACGAGCAGCTCGTTCTGACGCTCGGCGTCGAAGACGAGCGTGCCCTTGGAGCCGTTGATCTCCCAGCGCATCTGGTTCTTGCGGCCCGCCGCGAAGCGGGTCGCCTCGAACGTCCCGTTGGCGCCGTTCTCGAACTCCACAGTCGCCTGGAAGGCATCGTCCACGTCGACGGCGCCCCCCGGCCGTTCCGTGATGAACGTCTTCAGAAGCCCGCTCACCGACGCCACCTCGCCGCACAGGTAGCGCGACTGGTCGATCACGTGCGCGCCGAGATCGCCCAGAGCGCCCGAGCCGGCCACCTGCTTGTCGAGCCGCCACACCTTCGGGAACTGCGGATCCATGATCCACTCCTGGTGATAGCGGCCCCGGAAGTGGTAGATCTCGCCGAGCTCGCCGGCGTCGATCATCTGCTTGGCGAGGATCACGGCAGGGTAGAAGCGGTAGTTGAAGGCGGTCATCGCCTTCACCCCCGTCGCGGCCACTCCCTTCCAGATCTCGAAGCTCTCCTCGGCGGTGCGCCCGAGCGGCTTCTCGCAGATGACATGCTTGCCCGCGCGGGCCGCCTCCACCGTCGGCTCCAGGTGGACGTCGTTGGGCCCGCCGTTGTCGAACACCTGCACGTCGGGGTCGGCGACCACGTCCTCCCACCGGGTCGACCACTTCTCGTACCCGTAGCGGCGCGCCGCCTCCCTGACCGCGTCCTCGTTGCGACCGGAGATGGCGACGAGGCGCGGCAGGTACGGCGGCGGCCACGTCATGTAGGCGATCTTCTTGAGCGCGTTCGAATGCGCCTTGCCCATGAAGGCGTACCCGAGCATGCCGATCCCGATCGAGGGGATCTCGGCCTCCGCCCGGGCATCCCCCATGGTCACGAACCCGACTTCCGGCTCCTCCGCCATCACACGCCTCCTCGTCGCGTCGTTGCGCAGCTCACGCCAGCCACCAGGCCTGGCCGGGCAGCAACGGCTTCTTGATCAGCAGCGGCTTGAGGAAGTGGATCGCCTGCTCGATCCCGTCCTCCTCAGACATCACGGGGTCCTCGTGCTCGAAGGAGAGCACCTTGTCGTAGCCGACCTCGAGCAGGGCGGTGATGATGCGGCGCCAGTTGACGTCGCCCCAGCCTGGCACGCGGTAGCGCGCCGCGCGGTCCTTGCGCTGCCAGGAGCCTGTTCCCGTGACGCCGTCGATGTGCAGGATGTCCTTCTGCAGCTCCCAGTCCTTGGCGTGGACGTGGAGGATGCGGTCGCCGAACTCCTTGATGAAGACCACGGGGTCGATCATCTGCCAGACCATGTGCGACGGGTCGAAGTTGAAGCCCCAGTCGTCCCTGTCGAGCCGCTTGATCGCCTCGCGCGCGGTGTAGACGTTGTAGGCGATCTCGGTGGGGTGGCACTCGTGGGCGAAGCGCACCCCAAGCTCCTTGAAGCGGTCGAGGATCGGCGTCCAGCGCTCGACGAAGAGATCCCAGCCCTGTTCGTAGATGGCGAGCCGCTGCGGCGGCCAGATGTACCAGCTCTCCCACACGGTCGAGCCGAAGAACCCGCAGACGGCGTCGATTCCGAGCTCGCTCGCCACCTCGGCCGTCTTGATGATGTGGGCCGTACCGAACTTGACCATCTCCTCCTTGTCCGAGGTGCCGGCCCACTCGTCGAGGCTGGAGTCGGAGAAGGGCAGCACCATCTGTGACGAGAGATGGTTGGAGAGCGCCGAGATCTCGATCCCGTAGCCCTCGAGCATGGTCTTGATCGCCTTCGCGTAGGCGGGATCCTCGGCGGCACGGTCGGTGTCGAAATGGTTGGAGCCGCGCCAGGCGGCCAGCTCGAACGCCTCGTAGCCGAGTCCCGACGCGTACTTGGCCACGTCTTCCAGCGGCCGGTCGTTGAGCACGACCGTCAGCAGACCGATTTTCATCGCTTCCGTCCTTTCGTTGACAACTGCGGCCGAGCCCTCACGTCAGGCCCGGGTCGAACACGATCTTCACCGCTCGCCCCGCGCGAAGCGAAGCGAACGCATCCTCCCACGAGGCGAGTGGCACCACCTCGCTGACCAGGCCTTCCAGGTCGAGCGCGCCGGTGTCGGCGACGGCGAGCGCCTGCAGCCACGACCGCGGAGTCGAGGCGAACCCGCTGGAGACGACGAGCTCCTTCTCCACGATCCGATCCAGGGGGACGGTGACGTCCCTGCCGAAGATGCCGACCTGCACGTAGCGGCCGCCGCGGCGCGCCGCCTCCAGGCAGGTGACGGCACCGCCCGCGGTGCCGGAGCACTCGAGCACGACGTCGGCGCTCTCGCCGTCCGGAGTCGTCTCGGTGGCGAAGCCGAGCCGTGTAGCGGCACCGAGTCGCACCACGTCGCTCGGCAGGCCGACAACGGTCACGTGTCCGCCGGCCGCCCGCGCCAGCTGGGCGGCGAGCAGACCGACGGGCCCCGGCCCGGTGACCAGCACGTCGTTGCCCGGCGCGACGGCGTTCGGGTCGAGCAAGCAGTTGGTCAGGCAGGCGAGCGGCTCGATCAACGTGCAGGCCTCGTCGCCGAGGGCGGCCGGGGCGCAGTGCAGGTTACGGGCGGGGACGATCAGGCGGGGGGCGAACGCCCCATCCACGAACGAGCCGATCGAGCGGCGCCGGGGACAGAGGTTGCGGCGTCCGTCGCGGCAGAGCGGGCACGTCCCACACGTCGAGTAGTACGTCTCGCAGACGACCCGGAGGCCGAGCCAGGCCTCGTCGACGCCGTCGCCCAGCTCCGTGACGACGCCGCAGACCTCGTGCCCCATGGTTACCGGCGGTTCGCAGGGGAACTCGGCTGCCTCGATGTGCAGGTCGGTGCCGCAAATGCCGGCCCGGCGCACCCCGATCAGCACCTCTCCGGGGCCCGGCGGCCGCTCGGCCCGCTCGGCCAGCCTGACGTGACCCGGGCCGGGGGCGAGCTTGGCGAGACCGATCACCGCGCCACCCGGCGGATGTTCAGCGCGGGCCTGGCTCGAGCAGCGCGTAGAGGCCAAGCACGAACTGCTCGTTTCGCTCGATGATGGCGAGGAGCGCGGCAGGTGCGCCGGTGGTGTCCCGGGCGACGATGCGCTCCATCAGCGCGCGGTGCAGCGCGAGGCTGGCATCGAGCGTGCCCGTGCGGCGGAACGCCGTCTCCACGCTGAGGCGCATGTCGTCGCGCAGCTGGCCGCGCAGGTCGTGGAGCACGGTGTGGAGGTAGCGGTTGTTGGCGGCGGCGGCGATCGCGAGGTGGAACTCCACGTCTGCCTCGACGAAGGCCTCGGGATCGAGCGCCGCCAGCTCCATCTGCCGAAACGCTGACCGCACACAATCAAGCTGCCGCGGCGTCGCCCGCTCGGCAGCGAGCTGCGCGACGCGCGACTCGACCACCTTACGCGCCTCGATGAGATCACGGATCTCGGCGGAGTTCGCATGCATCGGCGACGGCGCCGAGGTGAGCTCGGCCGCGCCTGCGAAGGTGCCGCGTCCCGGCCTGATCTCGACGACGCCCTCGCCGGCGAGCATGCTCAGTGCCTCGCGCACCGAGCCGACGCTGACTCCGAACTCGCGTGCGAGTCCGCGATGGCTCGCGATCTGCGCCCCGCGCGCCACCTCACCGCTCGCGATGCGGGCGCGCAGACGCGCCGCGACCACGCTCGGGATGTTCTCTCGCCTGATGGGAAGTGCAGGTCTGGGCACGGAGGTCCACAGTTCGGAACGGACGAGGCCCGAAACTACGTCGTCGGCCGGGGATTGTCAAACGCGGCGAAGAGACCGTTCCCGGCCGCCACCACTTGCCGCTGGACATCGGCCTCGCACGCTGTTATAGATCGCACCTGCTGTGGTGCTCCGATCAGTGAACCGGCGGGCGGCAGGGTCCGAGGCATCGATCATCGCGCCCGGCGACGGGATAGATCCCACCACGAGGAGGGAAGGTATGTTCGAAGATCGCGAGGAGCAAGTGACCGCGCCGGGCGAAGACGCCACGGCCGGGTCGCCCCGCTCCCTCACTCGGCGCGACGTCGTCGTGGGTGCGACGGTGGTCGGCGCCGGATTGGCCGCCGGGGTGTTCCCCGGGATCGGCGCTGCACGGCCGTGGACACCCAGCACGCGCAACCGCGCGCTGCAGTCTGGGCTCGCCCCGGGCAAGATCGGCGGTCCCGTTGGCTTCAAGGGCGCCGACCGCTACCAGTACGGCGCGAACACCGAGGAAGGGCGCGCCGTGAAGGCGGCGAAGGCGCTGCGCAAGGCGGGGAAGGCACCGGACACGCTCGTCGTGCAGGCGCTCGACTTCTCCCGCCCGCAGTTCGAGAACGTGTTCCCGAAGGGCGCGAAGTCGTCGATCGCGGGCCTCTGGGAGAAGGAGACTGGCATCAAGCTGAAGTTCGTCGAGACGCTTCCGGCGTCCGAGTACCAGACGAACATCCGGAACGCATCGACGAAGAACGGCAGCTTCGATCTCGTCACCGGCGCGATCGAGGACACGGGCGACTACGCCGAGGCCGGCCTGCTTCGGCCGCTCGACGACTTCGTCGCCAAGTACAAGCCAAGCTGGAACGACCCGAAGTTCGGCTACGCCGGCGGCAGGTCGATCGTGCAGCTCTTCACGCAGTACAACGGACAGACCTACTGGGTCGCCTTTGACAACGACACCCAGCCCTTCCTCTATCGCTCCGATCTCTTCAACGACAGCAAGGAGAAGGCGAACTTCGAGGACAAGTACGGGCGCCCGCTCGAGGTCCCGAAGACGTGGGAGGACCATGCCGAGGTCGCTGCGTTCTTCACGCGGCCGAAGGCCGCCCGGCCGCTCTACGGCGCGGTCGAGCGCAAGAGCCCGTTCTGGGGCAAGGTCAACTGGCAGCACCGGTTCGTCAGCTCGGCCGATCCCAACCAGTACTACTTCAAGCCAGACGGGTCGGCGAACATCAACAACGAGGCAGGCATCCGCGCCGCGACGGAGCATCTCGCGTCGCTGCAGTGGTCGGAGCCCGGCGCGCTCTCGAAGGACTGGATCGCGCAGTACCAGCTCATGGGCGCGGGCAACGGCCTCATGGGCGGCACGTTCGCCAACTGCACGAAGATCATCGTGCCGGCGAACAAGACGTTCGACAAGGGCTTCGGCAAGACGCTGCGAACGGATGTCCAGCCGGGCCGGATAGTGAACGGCAAGCTCGTCCGGCGGGTCGTCATCCACTACAACATCTCCTACGGCGTCAACGCGTTCGCGCCGAAGAGCCACCACGAGGCGGCGTACCTGTTCTTGCAGTGGGCAGGCGGCGCACGCATGTACACGTACCTCACCGCGAACCCCGCCGGGTTCCAGGACCCGCATCACACGTACTCCCTCGACGACCCGCTCGTCGTCGCGAGCTACGGGGCCCAGCCAATGCGCGCCTTCAAGGAGATCATCTCCCGGACCGCACCGCCGATCACCCTCCGGGGGGCCGGCGAGTACGGCGCCGCACTCGACGAGGAGCTCCAGAAGATGCTCACGAAGCAGCAGTCGCCGGAGAAGGCGATGGCGAACGTCGAGAAGCGCTGGAACGCCACAACGAAGCGGCTGGGGACTGCGAAGCAGGCGAAGGCGATCAAGGCCAGCTACGCCGCATTCCCCGCGAAGGGCACCTACGGCCCCACGAAGTCGATTACATAGCTCGACGTTCCACGATGGCCGAGGGAACAACCGAACAGCCGATCGTCCGGCAGGCGCCGAGGAGGCGCCTGTCGGACTTCGGAGGGCGGAACGACAAGGCTGTCGCGACTCTGCTCACCACCCCGGGGCAGCTGCTCATGCTGTTCATCGCGGCCTTCCCGGCGGGGGTGGCGATCTACATCGCCTTCACCGAGTGGAACCCGACGTCCGGCGACGACGTCTGGGGCGCCTACAACTACTGGCACTGGTTCGACGGCTACTGGGAGGCGCTGACCAGCAGCAACTTCTGGAGCGCGATGTTGCGCACGGTGCTCTTCCTGGTCGTCGCCGTCGGGCTCGAGTTCGTTCTCGGCTTCTTGCTCGCGCTGCTCTTCCTCGAGGAGTTCCGGGGCCGCGGCGTCCTCACCCTCTTCTTCCTGCTACCGATGATGGTCGTTCCCGCCGTCTCCGGCTTCATCTTCTTCATGCTCTTCCAGGTCGACGGCCCGGTCAACGACGGCCTCTCGATCATCCTCGGAAGGGACATCGCGATCCAGTGGCTCGCGGACCCGAGCCTCGCTCTGTGGTCCGCCATGGTGGTCGACATCTGGCAGTGGACACCGCTCATGTTCCTCATCCTCCTCTCCGGGCTCGTCTCCCTGCCCGAGGATCAGATGAACCAGGCGAGGATCCTCGGTGCCTCCTTCTGGCACCGGTTCCGGTACCTGATCCTGCCGATGATGAAGCCGATCATCCTGATCGCGCTCATCATCCGCTCGATCGAGGTGTTCAAGGTCTTCGACGCCCCCTTCCTCCTCACGGGCGGTGGGCCGGGCAACGCCTCCGAGACGATCTCGATCTACCTCTACCGGCAGACGATCGAGAACAGCCGCTGGGGCTATGCGAGCGCCGTCGCGATCATCGTCCTCATCTTCGTCACCACCGCCGGCATCTTCGCGGTGAAGCCGATCGAGGCAGCCCAGGACGAGTCGCTCGACGAGCTCGTGGGTGGGGCCGCTGACGAGCACGAGACCGTCGATGTCGAGACCGCCGTGATCGCGGAGTCGCATCTTCGATGAGCACGCAGGAGAGCGCATCGGCGATGCAGAGGTACTCGACTGACGACGGTGAACGGTCGAATCTCGGCCGCGTCCTCCGTTCGGCCGCACGCTGGCTCACCATCGCTCTGATGATGGGCTGCTTCGGCTTCCCGCTCTACTGGACCCTGACCATGTCGTTCAAGCCGCCGGACGAGTGGAACCCTCCGGGAACGGTGTTCTGGTGGCCCGAGGTCTGGACGACGTCGAACTTCAAGGACGTCCTCGGCCTCACGACGGGGACCGACATCTTCGCGACCCGGACGAAATCGGCGGTCCAGCCCATCATCAACAGCGTGATCGCCGCCGGGTTGGGGACACTGCTCGCGCTGGTCGTCGGCGTGCTGGCCTCCTACGGGATCGCTCGGTTCCGGGCGGGGGGCCGCATGCTCCCCTTCCAGATCCTCCAGCTGCGCATGTTCCCGCCGATCGCGATCATCATCCCGCTCCTCTTCATGTGGGTGTACCTCGGCCTCTGGGACACGGCGCTGGGGCTGATCATCATCTACGCCGGCGTCACGTTCCCGTTCGCCGTCTGGCTGATGCGGAGTTTCTTCCAGGAGGTGCCGCGCGAGATCGGCGAGGCTGCGATCGTCGACGGCTGCACGCAGTGGGGCGCCTTCTTCAAGGTCGTGCTCCCACAGGCCAAGGGAGGGCTCGCCGCGACCGCGCTCTTCATCTTCATCCTCAACTGGTCGGACTTCCTGATCGCGCTCGTGATGACCCAGGACAACATGAAGACCGCGCCCGTGTATCTCCAGTCCCTGCAGGGCGGCGCCCTGGGCCAGGAGTACGGTCGGCAGGCAGCCCTGGCGATGATTCTCATCCTGCCTCCCGCCATACTCGGACTGATGATCCAGAAGTACCTCGTCCGCGGCCTCACGTTCGGTGCCATCAAGCGGTAGCTATGGCCGAGATCCGTATCGACAAGCTGACGAAGGACTTCGGCTCGACCCTCGCCGTCGACCGCCTCGATCTCACGGTGGAGGACGGCTCGTTCATGGCGCTCCTCGGACCATCCGGGTGCGGCAAGACGACGACGATGAACATGATCTCGGGCCTCGAGAAGCCGACGAGCGGGGAGATCTTCTTCGACGGGCGCCCCGTCACCAGTGTCGACCCGGGCAAGCGGGGCGTCGGCTTCGTCTTCCAGAACTACGCGATCTTCACGCACATGTCGGTGTACGACAATCTCGCGTTCGGGCTCCGGGCCCGCAAGCCGAAGCCGTCGAAGCCGGACATCGACGCAGCGGTCAAGCGGGTCTCGGAGGTCGTCGGCGTCACGAAGCAGCTCGCCCGGAACGCAAACCGGTTGTCCGTGAACGACATGCAGAAGGTCGCGCTCGGCCGCTCGATGATCGTGCAGCCCGCGATCTTCCTGCTCGACGAGCCGTTCTCGAACCTCGACGCGGCCTTCCGCGCGTACATGCGCGCGGAGCTCAAGCACATCCAGCGCGAGCTCGGCCAGACGATGGTCTACGTCACTCACGACCAGGTCGAGGCTATGGGGATGGCCGACCGCATCGCCGTCATGGACAGGGGGGCTCTCCAGCAGTACGGGTCGCCGGACGACCTCTACAACCGGCCCGCGAACACCTTCGTCGCGGGCTTCGTCGGCTCGACGCGGATCAACTTCCTCGACGTCGTCCTCCTTCCGGGTCAGGCCGCGCCGGGCGCGACGCAGGTCGCGATCCGGCCCGAGCACGTGCGACTGGTGCCGCACGACGCGGTCGACGCGACGCTGCGTGGCAACGTCACGTTGATCGAGCCGCTGGGTGCGAAGGACATCGTTCACGTCTCGGTCGAGCGCGAGAGCGTCCGCGTCGTCGGCGTGCCCGGAGCCCGCCCGCGCATCGGCGAGCCGGTGGGCCTCGCTCTGCCACCGCAGCACCGCCTCCACTTCGACGCGGCCGGCATGGCGGTGCCGGGCTGATGGCGACCCTCCGGCTCGAGAACATCACGAAGCGGTTCGGCCAGGTGACCGCCCTCGATCGCGTCTCGCTCGAGATCGGCGACGGTGAGTTCTTCGCCGTGCTGGGGCCGCCGGGGGCGGGCAAGACGACGCTCCTGCGGACGATCGTCGGCCTCGAGAAGCCGGAGGAGGGCGAGATCTACGCGGACGGCCAGCCGATCACCCACGTGTATCCGGGCGACCGCGACATCGCGATCATGTTCCAGAACCTCGCCCTCTACCCGGACAAGACCGTCGCGAAGAACCTCGGCTTCCCGCTCAAGCAGCGGAAGATGCCGAAGCACGAGATCGAGGCACGGGTCAGTCAGGCTGCCGAGACCCTGAGAATCACCCACCTCCTCGATCGCAAGCCGGGGAAGCTCTCCGGCGGCGAGCGCCAGCGTGTGGCACTCGGGAGGACGCTCGTGCGGGAACCCCGCGCGCTGCTGCTCGACGAGCCGCTCTCGGCGCTCGACGCGCTCCTGCGCCTCGAGATGCGCGCGGAGCTCAAGCGCCTGCAGGCGGAGCTCGGGCGTACGCTCGTCTACGTGACGCACGACCAGGTCGAGGCGATGAGCATGCCCGACCGGGTGGCGGTGCTCCGCCAGGGCGCGATTCAGCAGGTGGACACGCCCGAGGACGTCTACCACAGGCCCTCCAACCAGTTCGTGGCGACCGTGATCGGGAGCCCGCCGACCAACTTCATTCCCTGCACCGTCGCCGTCTCCGCGGGTCGCCTGCGCCTCGAACATCCGTTCTTCGCGGTCGACGTGCTCGGGACGCCGTCCTCCGTGCCCGAAGCAGGGAGCACGTGCGTGATCGGGATCCGTCCGGAGGACGTCAGCCTCGGTGGGGAGGGCGGCATCCCCGCCCGTGTCTTCGTGACCGAGCCGCTCGGCGGGGAGACCGTCGTCGATCTCGCGCTGGAGCACCAGATGGTGAAGGCGCTCGTCGCGCCCACGCTCGACGTACGCCCGGACGCTACCGTGCGCGTCGTCTTCGATCCCACGCGACTTCATTTCTTCGGCTCCGACGGCCATGCACTGCTCTCGGCCGCAGGCGAGCCGGGGGTGTTCGCCGTCGAGGCGCGGGGGTGACCTCGGCTCCCGAGTCGTTCGTTCTCGGCGCCGGGCTGCAAGAGCTTGTCGCCGCAGACGCAATGCTGGAGCTGCTCGCCACGGGCTTCGGCTTCACGGAGGGGCCCGTCTGGGACGCCGGCCGGCAGGAACTGCGCTTCTCCGACCTCGAGCACGACGTCAGGCGCCGCTGGCGCGACGACGACGGCGTCGCCGTCGTCGCACGCGACACGAGCCGTGCCAACGGCATGGTGTTGGACGCCCAGGGCAGGCTGCTCGTCTGCGAGCACGTCAGCTCCTGCCTCGTGCGCATCGACGCGGATGGGGGACGGGAGGTGCTGGCGCGGACGTTCGAGGGCAGGGAGTTGAACAGCCCGAACGACGTTGTCGTCCGCTCCGACGGCACCATCTACTTCACCGACCCACCGTACGGCAGGATCAACGATACGCACGGGACGATACGCCCACAGGAGCTCGACTTCCAGGCGGTGTTCTCCTTCTCCTGCGACGGGGCGCTGGTGGCACGGGCACGCGACTTCGTGAAGCCGAACGGCCTCTGCTTCTCGCCCGACGAGACCGTGCTCTACGTCGCCGACACGGAGCAGATGCACGTTCGTCGCTTCGAGGTGTCTGCCGACGGCGCGCTCGGCGGTGGCGAGATCTTCTTCGAGCCGGTGCCGGACGCACCCGGCTTCCCGGACGGGATGCGGGTCGACGAGCGCGGCAACCTGTGGACAACGGGCCCCGGTGGGCTGTTCGTGGTCGACCCGGCGGGCGTCCTGCTCGGGCGCATCGCCCTGCCGGAGATCGCCGCCAATCTGGCCTTCGGCGGCGCTGACCTGCGGGAGGTGTTCGTCACCGCCACCACCGGGCTGTACCGGCTGCGCACCCTGGTGGCGGGCGCGCACCTTCCCCATCTCGCGACTTCGGAACGGACACACGCGTGAAGCTCGGGTTCATCACCGTGCCCTTCGCCGACTGGACGCTGGAGCAGGTCGCGCGCTGGGCCAAGGCCAACGGGTTCGACGCGCTTGAGGTCTGCTGTTGGCCGCTTGGCTCCGGCGACCGGCGGCGCTACGCGGGCGTCACGCATATCGACGTCGACACGCTCGACGACGCGAAGGCCACGCAGATCAACGCGATGCTGGCCGAGATCGGCATCGAGATCTCGGGCCTCGGCTACTACCCGAACAACCTGCACCCCGACCCCGAGCACCGCGCGGCGGTCAACGAGCACACACGCAAGGTGATCCGCGCCGCCGCCACGCTCGGCGTCCCGGTCGTCAACAGCTTCGCAGGCCGGGACAAGGACCGTTCACACGATGAGAACATGGGGCAGTTCATGCGGGTGTGGCCAGGGATCGTGGCGGAGGCCGAGGTGGCCGGTGTCAAGGTGGCGATCGAGAACTGTCCGATGATCTTCTCCGGGGACGAGTGGCCGGGCGGGATCAACCTCGCCTACTCGCCGGCGATCTGGCGGGAGATGTTCGAGCGCATCCCTTCCGCCAGCTTCGGCCTCAACTTCGACCCGAGCCACCTCGTGTGGCAGATGATCGACTACGAGCGCGCGCTGTACGAGTTCGCCGACCGCATCTTTCACGTCCATGCCAAGGATCTCGAGGTGCGGCGGGACGGGCTGTACGAGCACGGTGTGATATCCCTGGGCGTGGGCTGGCAGGTGCCGCGCCTGCCCGGGCTGGGCGAGGTGCGCTGGGACCGCTTCTTCGCCGCGCTGCACGGCATAGGCTACCGCGGTCACGTGATCATCGAGCACGAGGACCGGATGTTCGAGGGCAGCGAGGAGGCCGTGATCGGCGGCTTCCATCTTGCGCGGGACGTGCTGCGCCCGTACGTCGTCTGATGGAGGCGCTCGAGGCAAGCGAGCTGAGAGGCAGGCAGCGCTGTAGGGAAGCCACCGCCGCCCGGCGGCGGAGTCACGACCGGTAAGGAGGGACGACATGTTCACCGCCACCAAGGATCTGATGCTTCCGGCGACCGTGACCGGATCGTGGCCGAGGCCGCGCTGGTTCACGGCCAACATGTGGGGTCGCCCACTCGACACGGCGATGATGGACCCGTGGTTCCGCGAGCAGTTCACCGACGCCCACGCCCTCGTCGTCTCCGACCAGGAGCGTGCCGGCCTCGACATCCTCACCACCGGCGACTACCACCTCGACGAGGACGTCGCCGGCCGCAGCTGGCACCACTACCCGCTGCAGCGCTGGCAGGGGCTCGACCACGAGGAGCTGCAAACCCGTAACACCCGCTCGCCGCTCCTCTCCTACCCCGTGGGGACGATGCTCGACTCGATCTACAAGACGTGGCGCTGGCCCCGCGTGGTCGGCAAGGTCGAGCACGACCCGAGGAACCCGCTCGAATACCCGAAGATCTGGCGCATCGCCCAGCAGTCCGCCGCCTCCGGCAAGCAGGTCAAGTTCGGCACCTGCTCGGCCCAGGTGCTCGCGTTCTTCCTCGACTCGCATACGTCGCACTACGACCTTGACGACAAGAAGCAGCTGATCTGGGACATGGCCGAGGCGATCAACCTCGAGTTGCGCCAGCTCGTCGCCTCCGGTTGCAAGGTGATCCAGATCGAGGAGCCGACCCTGCATTTCATGGCCTGCTACTACCCTGAGATGACCGAGTTCATCGACTTCCTCGTCGACGCCTTCAACCGCGAGATCGAGGGGCTCGACGAGGCCGAGGTGTGGATCCACACCTGTTGGGGCAACCCGAACATGCAGAAGGTCTTCAGCGACGAGAGCTACCAGAACTCGATGGAGATCTACCTCGACCGCCTCAAGGGAGACGTGTGGACGATCGAGGCGGCCGAGAACGATTTCAAGGAGATCCCGCTGTTCAAGCCGTTCACCGCGTCGTTGCAGAAGAAGATCGCGGTCGGCGTGATCAGCCACCGCACGCTGCAGGGAGACTTCCCGGAGACCGTGGCGGCGCGCATCCGGCGCTGCCTCGAGGTGATTCCGGCCGACAAGCTCGTGCTCTCAACCGACTGCGGATTCGGCCGCCAGGGCTTCAACCGGCACCTCGCCTTCTACAAGACGACAGCGATCCCGCAGGCACGCAACCTCGTGCTCAAGGAGCTCGGCGTCGAGGAGCGCTACATCGCCGCCCAGGACGAAGGCCTTGCCTGGGATCAGCTACCGGATGACGAGCCCCTCACGCACCTTCGGCCCCTGCGTTAGCCGACAGGGAATGCGCTTGCGTCAAGCCGCGGTCGCCGTCGCCACGCTGCTCGTCGTGGCGGCGGTCACCGGCGCGCTGGCCGACCGCCCGGAGCCCGAAGGTGGGACTATCGTCTTCAGCAGCGCGCGAGGTGGTCCGCCCGCGCTCTGGGAGGTGGCGGTCGGCACGAAGCGCCTGCGCCGGCTGACCGATCCGCACCCGCCGGCGCAGCCGTGTCGGTGGTGCGCGAACGGAGACGCCGACGCTCAGCCTGTCTGGGCCGAGGGCGGAGACCGCGTGGCGTTCACCCGCGGCCCCAGCGTGATCGTCCGCAGCCTGCTCGGTGAGCGCGAGACCATGGTCTCAGCTCCGGCCACGGCCGAGGACACGCAGCCGACATGGTCAAACGGCGGCCGCCTCGCTTTCGCCCGCCGCATCGAGGTGGACGGGAGCCTGCGTCACCAGATCGTGACGGTTGGCGCCGACGGCCGAGACCAAAGCGTGCTTGTCCGTACCGGCCAGTTCGCGACGCCTGCACTCGCCTGGTCGCCGGACGGAAGGCGCCTGGCCTACGTCGCTGCGTACCGCGATCCGGCTGTCCGCTTCGTGGTCGGTCTGTTCGTCGTCCCGGCCACCGGTGGCCCACCGCGGTTCCTGATGCGTGCGGCCGGGATGGCCGACATCGCCTGGGCGCCGGACGGTCGCACTCTCGTGCTCTCGGCGACCGAGCCGGGTGGGGAGACGTTCGATCCCCTCCGCATCTTCTCGATCACGATCGACGACCGTCGGATCGTTCAACTCACCAGACCGCGGTCGAGCGTCGTCGGCGACCGTACGCCGCGCTGGTCACCCGACGGGTCGCGCATCGCCTTCGTACGGACGGGTCGATTCGGAAGCGCCGTCCACACAGTCCGCCCCGACGGGAGCGGGCGCCGCCTCGTGGCCCGTGACGCCACCGGCCCCACATGGTCGCCAACCGGGCGTTCGCTCGCATTCGTGGCTGGGTACTCGGGACGGCGCGGGCCGCTGACGCTCAGCGTCGTCGCGGCAAGCGGGGGTGAGCCCCGGCGCATGGTGACGCTCCGCCACCCCACGGACGGCCGGGATCTCGGCCCTCAGGCTTGGCACTGACCACCGCACGTGACACCGGCCTCGCGCCGGAGGAGGCATGACATGAGCGCAACACCCCGCTTCTCGGTTTCGGAGATCACCACGGTCCATCAGACGTTCGCACAGGACGTCGAGACGTATGCGGCGGCAGGCTGCGACGGCATGGGCGTTTGGGAGTTCAAGCTCCCCGCGGGCGAGGACAGCGAGTCGGTGGCGCGTCTCAGGGACAGCGGCCTCGTCGCCACTACGTGCATCCCCGGCACGTTCAGCATCTTTCCCGTGCCGCTCGAAGGGGGGGCCACTGACCCCCCCGCCCGGGTGGAGGAATACTGCTCTGCGGTACGGCGGTTCGCCCCGTTCGAGCCCGAGGTCGTCCTCGCCGTCACCGGCAAGCCGCCGGCGGGATGGGACCCGGGCGAGGCACGGCGGTTCCTCGTCGACGGCCTGCGGCGAGCCTGCCGCGTCGCAGCCGAGCACGGCCTCACGATCGGAGTCGAGCCGCTGCACCGGGAGCTCTACGCCAACTGGACGATGATCGGCACGATCCCCGAGACGATCGATCTTCTCGACGAAGTCGACGAGCCGAATGCAAAGCTCCTCTACGACGTCTACCACCTCTGGGACACCGAGGGCGTGATCGAGGACACGGTGCGCCACGGGTCCCGGATCGTCGGCAGCGTGCACATCTGCGACTGGCGCCGCGAGACGCGCAGCGACTTCGATCGGGTCTTGCCGGGCGACGGCGTCATCGACCTTCCGGCGCTGCTGGGCGCGCTCGAGGCCGGCGGTGCGGCCGCCTGGTTCGACCTGGAGATCTTCTCCGACGACGGCACGTTCACCGACCAGCCGCTCGACGACTCGCTGTGGAAGCTCGACCCGGCGGATGTGGTGGGTCGAGGAAAGGCGGGCTTCGAGCGAGCCTGGGCGGCGCGGCACGCCCCTGCGTGAGCTCCAGTCGGCGGGGGCTTGACGGAGGCTGCGGCACTGGTGTAGAACCCCTCTGATTTCGCCATGCGACAGAGCGTTTCATAATGCGGAACGAGTTGCACCCGCCGGAACGGTTGGGAATCCAGGTCATCGATCGCGCTGTTGCCCTGCTCGCGGTGCTTGCCGACGAGTCGCGCGGGGTCTCCCTGGGAGAGCTCGCGGCGCGCACCGACCTGCCGAAGCCGACCGCCCGACGTGTGCTCGCTACTCTCGAACGGCATCGTCTCTGCGAGCGCAGCGCCGTCGGCACGTACGAGCTCGGGATCGGTCTGCTGGAGCTCGGGCTGCGTCTCTACCACCGCCTCGATCTGCGTGTGCGCGCCCGCTCGATTCTCGAGGAGCTCTGCAACGAAACGGGGCTCACCGTCTACCTGTGCGTTCCACGGGACGACCATTGCGTCTGCGTGGACCAGCTGCTCGGGAGGTACGAGCACACGTTCGGCCTCAAGCTCGGCGGGACGCTCCCATTGCACGTCGGCGCCGCCGGGAAGGCAGCGCTGGCGTGGGGTGGCGAACCGGTGATCGAGGCATACCTCGGGAAAGGACCGCTCGAGCGGCTGACACCTCGGGGTGCTGTCGACCCGGACGAGATCAGGGCCGAGCTCGCGCACGCCCGTCGTCACGGAGTGACGGTCTCGGACGGGGACGTGATCGAAGGGGCTGCGGCGATCGGTGCTCCTCTCTTCGACCACACCGGTTCGGTGATCGGCGGGCTCTCCGTGTCCGGTCTCCGACCTCAGATACTCGGAGCGCAGCGGCGCGTTCTCGCCGACGCGGCGCGCGAGGCTGCCGCTCGCGTCTCGACGAACCTCGGCGCTGGGATCCGGCTGGCGGGCGGCTGATGAGGCTCGCCTGTGCGGACGACACCTTCAGGCTGCTCGAGCACGATCGGATCTGTCAGCTGATCTCGCTCCTCGGGCTCGAGGCCGTTGACGTGTGCGTAATGCAACGCAGGTCGTCACTCCGCCTGGACGACGTGCGAGCCGACCCCGCCGGGTGGGCCGGCCGGCTCGACGAGCGCATCCGCGGCCGCGGACTTGACGTGGCCGACGTCTTCGTGATCCCGTGGACGGACTTCCGCTCTCTGGCGCCGAATCACCCAGATGCGGCAGAGCGGAAAGCGTCGCGTGCACTGTTCCTCGACCTGCTCGAGTTCGCGGTACGCCTCGGCTCGCCCGGCATGACCATTCTGCCCGGGATCCCGTGGGAGGGCGAGCCCGGGACGACCTCGTTCGACCGTGCCGTCGAGGAGCTCTCAGCCCGCGTGGAGCTGGCCGGTGAGCGCGGTGTCAGGCTCTCCGTCGAGGCGCATCTCGGCTCGATTGCGCCGACCCCCACGGACGCTCTCGAGCTTGTCACCGCCACATCGGGGTTGTCCCTGACGCTGGACTACAGCCACTTCGTCTATCAGGACATCCATGAGGAGGAGATCCACCCGCTTGCGGCGCACGCCCGCCACTATCACGTCCGGGGTGCCCGTCCCGGACGCCTGCAGGCGCCGCTGCGAGAGTCGACGACCGACATCGAGGCGATGGTGACCGCCGCCCGCGTCGCGGGATACGAGGGGTACCTGGGGCTCGAATACGTCTGGCTCGACTGGGAGCACTGCAACGAATGCGATAACGTCGCCGAGACGATCCTGCTCCGCGACCGGCTCCGTTCCGCCATAGCCGGGCGGCCGTGGTCGTACCCACCGATGGAGGTGTGAGATGGCTATCAGCGGCTTCCACCACTTCTCCCTGTCGTGCTCCGACGCCGACCGTTCCATCGCCTTCTACCGGGAGGTGTTCGGGATGGAGCTGATCGGCGACCGTGTCGTGGAGCCCGGCGGGTTCGTCGCGCGTGTCACGGGGATCGCGGCAGCGCACGTCCGGATCGTCCATCTCAGGGGACACGGCGTCAATCTCGAATTGCTCGAGTTCTTGGAGCCTCGCGGGGAGCCGCGGGCCTTCCCATTCCAGATGACGGGTGGCGCGCACACCTGCTTCATCACGGAGGACATGGACGAGGAGGTGGCCCGGCTGGAAGCCCTTGGTGTCCCCGTTCGTTCCTCCGAGGTTCCCGTCAACGTCGTGGGAGGGCCGAACGACGGCGGCAAGGGGCTGTACGTGGAGGATCCGGATGGGATCCCTGTGGAGATCATCCAGCTGGCGCGGCCGTGGCCGGGGGGCAAGAACACGTGAGCAGCGGTGGCCTCGCAGGACGGTGTGCGGTCGTCACCGGCGCCGCAAGTGGGATCGGCGCCGAGTGCGCGCGGGCTCTGGCCGCCCAGGGCGCTTCAGTCGTGCTGGCAGATCTCCCCGGCGAGGCTCTGGAGCGGTCGGCCGCGGGGCTGGGAACAGCGGTGGCGACGGACGTCACCGATCCGGAGGACTGCCGCCGGCTCGTCCTCGAAGCGGTGGCCCGTCACGACAGCGTCGACGTCCTCGTCACGTCCGCCGGCGTCTTCAGCGGCGCGGCGCTGGATGAGCTCTCACTGGCCGAGTGGGACCGCGTGCTCGCAGTCAACCTCACCGGGACCATGCTCTCCGTGCAAGCCGCCCTGCCTGTGATGATCGAGCGGCGCCGGGGCCGCGTCGTGACCATCGCCTCGCTCGCCGCGCAGACCGGTGGCCTGGCCGCCGGGCCTGCCTACGCCGCCTCGAAAGGCGGAGTGGTCGCGCTGACGAAGTCGATCGCGCGGTACGCAGGTCCGCACGGGATCACCGCGAATGCCGTCAACCCCGGGGTGATCGAGACCCCGCTCATCGCCGACTGGTCGGCGGAGACGAGGCAGCGGACGCTTTCCGCCACCGCGCTCGGGCGGGTCGGCACCCCGGCCGAGGTGGCGGCCACCGTCTGCTGGCTCGCCTCCGACGAAGCCAGCTACGTCACGGGAGCGCACGTCGACGTCAACGGCGGCCTCCTCATGGATTGAACCGTCAAACGCAAGAAAGGAGATGATCGAGCATGGCCGAGGCAAAGGTATGTCGCGGGAGCTGGTGCATGGCCTTCGGGTTCGATCCGCCGGCGACGCTGGAGCAGGTGATCCAGCCGCTTGCGGCGTGGGGCTACGACGGGATCGAGCTTGGAGGGTTCTACGACCACGCCACCGTCGAGCGCTATCCGGACAAGGAGAGTCGCAGGAAGCTGAAGGCGCATCTCGACGCGTTGGGCCTGGAGATCGCCGGAATCGCCCCCGGCCCCTACGGCGACCTCTTCCGGCTGCCGTGGGCGACCGGCTCGCAGGAGGTCTACGACGAGTACCTGCAGTACTTCGAGAGCTACCTCCAGCTTGCCGCCGACATGGAGATCCCCGGGATGCGCGTCGACCCAGGCGCCGCAGGGCCGCTGCCGTACGACGCCGACTACGACGCGGTCTGGGATCGCGTGGTGCGCACGTTCCAGCACCATGCGACCAAGGGTGCTGAGGTCGGCTGCGTGATGCTCTGGGAGTTGGAGTCGCTGCAGCCGTTCAACAAGCCGTCGGAGACGGTGAAGATGCTCAACGACGTCGGCCATTCCAACTTCAAGCTGATGTACGACACCGGGCACTTCCAGGCCTGCGGCGTGATCGGGCACAACCATGTGCAACCGGTGGAGACCCTGCCCAACCAGATCGAGTTCATCAAGATGCTGCCCAAGGGGTCTATCGGGCACATGCACATGTGCGACACCGACATGAACACGTGCCTGAACATGTTCGGGACGAAGTCCAGCTTCGGGGAGGGCATCATCGATTTCGAAGAGCTGATGCCCGTGCTGGCCGACGCCTACGACGGCGTGTGGTGGGCTGTCGACTCGATCCCGATGGGCTCCAAGGCCTGGAAGGACACGTGGGACGGCCTGCCGATCCTCAACGACCTGCTCGACCGACACGTCCG
>JBJXGY010000056.1:0-3283 GCA_046160185.1 Gaiella sp.
TCCTACGCGCTGCGCATGCACGAAGAAGGCGTGCCCGTGATCGCGATCCCGAAGACGATGGACAACGACGTGCACGGCACCGACTACTGCATCGGCTTCTCCACCGCGATCACGCGCGGCGTGCAGTTCATCAACAACCTGCGCACCAGCACCGGCTCGCACGAGCGGATCGCCGTCGTGGAGCTGTTCGGCCGCTACTCCGGGGAGACCTCGCTGATCACCGCGTACCTGGCCGGCGTCGATCGCGCGATCATCTCCGAGGTGCCGTTCGACGTCGACCGGCTGGGCGCGCTGCTGCTCGCCGACAAGCGGGCAAACCCCTCCAACTACGCCATGGTCACCGTCTCCGAGGGCGCAACCCTGCTCGGCGGCGAAATGGTGCTGTCGGGAGAGGAGGACGCATACGGGCACCGCAAGCTCGGCGGCATCGGCGAGCAAACCGCAGCGCTGCTCAAGGAGCGCACCGGCGAAGAGATGATCGTCCAGGTCGTGGGGTACCTGATGCGGTCCGGTAGCCCGGACTCGCTCGATCTGATGGTGGCCACCAACTACGCGGTGATGGCCGCCGACCTCGCACTCGAGGGCGCGAGTGGCCGCATGGTCTCCCTGCGGAGCGGCGTCTACACGTCGGTGCCGATCTCGGCCACGCGCGAAGGCGTCAAGCGGGTCGATACCGACGAGCTCTACGACACCGAGGAGTACCGCCCCAAAGTCCGCCACGTGGCCGGCAAGCCCATGTTCCTCTACTGAGATGGCACGGTTGACGCTGGGGGTGTTGACGGGCGGGGGCGACTGTCCCGGCCTGAATGCGGTGATCCGCGCCGTCACGCGACACACTGTCGACCAGGGGCGTCGGGTGCTCGGGATTCGCGGCAGCTGGCAGGGCCTGCTCGAGCCGGACGTTGTGGAGCTTCGACGGAGGTCGGTGTCGGGGATCCTGACGCGCGGAGGGACGATCCTGGGGACGACGCGCAGCGACCCGTTCAGCGAGGAGCGCGGGGTGGAACGGCTGCTCGAGGGGATGGCGGCGACGGGGATCGACGCGCTGGTGGCGATCGGTGGCGACGGCACGCTCGGTGTTGCGCGGAGGTTGCACGCCGAGCACGGCGTGAAGGTGATCGGCGTGCCGAAGACGATCGACAACGACATCGCGGGGACCGATTACACCTTCGGCTTCGACACCGCGGTGCAGGTGTGCGTGGAGGCGATCGACAGGCTGCACACGACGGCGGAGTCGCATCACCGGATCATGGTGGTGGAGGTGATGGGGCGGAACACCGGGTGGATCGCGGTCCACGCGGGCATCGCGGGTGGTGCAGACGTGATTCTGGTGCCGGAGGACGCGGTGCCGATCGAGGAGGTGTGCGAGCAGCTGCGCCTTCGTCACGCGTCCGGCAAGGACTTCTCGATCGTGGTCGTGGCCGAGGGCTATCCGTTGACGCGCCTGTCGGGCGAGCGGACGACGATCTCGCAAGGTGTCGACTCGCTCGGGTTCATTCGTCACGGTGGGATCGGGCAGGTGGTGGCAACCGAGATCGAGGCGGCGACGGGGTTCGAGACGCGCGTGACCGTGCTCGGGCACGTCCAGCGGGGCGGCACGCCGACCGCGCGCGATCGGGTGCTTGCGACGCGGTTCGGTCTCGCCGCCGCGAGGTTTGTGGACGAGGGCCGCTGGGGGTCGCTGCCCGCACTCCGCGGGGACGACATCGTGGCCGTGACGCTGGAGGAGGCGACCCGCGAGCAGAAACCGGTGCCGGCGACGTTGTTGCGCGAGGCGCGCGAGATCGCGTGAGTCGCCGCTACGACGGTGCCGCGAGCCGGTAGAGGCGAAGCCAGGGCCCGCCGAGGTCGCCGCCTGGGTCGATCAGGTAGAGCACGGGAAGCCGCTCCAGATCGTCGTAGAACCGGAGCTCGAGCGGATAGCGGCGGGGAGCGGCGCGCACACGGTCGGTGACCTTGCCGCCGACGAGCACGGCTGTCACCCCGAGCTCGCGGAGCCTGTCGAGCGAGCGCCTGGGATCTGGTTCGAAGCCCGGCCCGGGCAGGGCGAGCCGAACGACGTTCCGGCCGGGGAGCGGCAGCGTCGAGGGGTCGGCTGCGACCACCTCGCCGGGTGCAAGGTTCCGCTGAGCCCAGCTGTGCGCGACAAGGCGCGTGTCTGTTCGCGTGAGCTCGGCGGCGTCACCGATCGTCCAGACGAGCGGCACCACGAGCAGGCCCGCGGTGAGGAGTGCGAGCGGCTTGGTGCGCGCGGCGAGGACGGCGAGCACCGGGAGCAGCGGCAGCACGTAGCGGTCGAAGTGGGCCGCCTGTGGCATGAGATACAGCCAGTAGGCGCCGGCGAAGGAGGCGAGGACGAGATCGGTGCGGCTGCGGCGGACGAGCGCGATCGTGAGCCCAAGTCCGGCGACGGCGAGCGCCGGACCGGTCGCCTCCCACAGCCGGTCGAGGAAGGCGAGCGGGGTGGCGGGGTCGTTCTCGAAACCGAGCCAGCCCTCCCGCGCGAGACGCTGCACGCGGCGGATGTTGTCGAGCGCGTCGTCCGCGCGGATCAGCACGAAGGGACTGGTGGCGGCGAAGCCCGCCACGGCGAGGACGCCGGCCGAGGGTAGCCGACGCCACTGCGGGAACGCGGCGACGGCCACCGGGACCGCAGCGAGGGCACCGGGGTACTTCGCACTCGCGGCCAGACCGGCCGCGAGCCCTGCGAGCTCGATCCTGCCGTCGAGCGCGAGAGCGATGGCACCGGTGACGAGCATGGTCATGAGCACGTCGGTGACGGCCATGCGCGAGTACGCGACATGGGTGGCGGCCACGGCCACGGCTGCTGCGGCGACCAGGCCCGCCACGCGGCCGTAGGCGCGCCGGCCCAGCACGTAGGTGGCGGCGACCCCGCCGAGGCCGAGGACGATCGCCACGGCCCGGGCCGCGCCGTACGACGGGTTGTCGAAGAGCGCCTGAAACGGCGCGTTGAGGTACAGCAGGAGCGACGGATAGTCGAACCATCCGGGATCGAGCCCGCCGCCGTTCGTCATCGCCCAGGCGCGAGGGACGATGTTCGCCTCGTCCGGGTTGAGCAGCGGTAGCGGCAGCCCGTAGCCCGCACCGATCGTGCGGAGGGTGACAGCCCCGGCGAGGACGACGCCGAGCGCGGCCACGTGTGGACGCGCGAGGACGCCGAGCGTCACACGTCGGGGAGCGTGTCGGCGACGAGCGGCTCGATCTCGCCGCGGACCAGGACGGCATCGACGCCGGCCCGCTCGAGCTCTTCGATCTCCGCCCG
>JBJXGY010000057.1:0-9101 GCA_046160185.1 Gaiella sp.
ACTGACCCCCGGGGGACTCGGGGGCTGGCCGCCCCCGAACCCCCGCTGGATGGATGGGATCAACAGAAAGGGAGGTGCGGAAAAGATGGTGTCCTCTTAGTGCGGAACAGTTCGTGTCCCTGGACACCAGTAGAGGCGCGGCCGCGCTAGCCCCTCACGCGCCTGACCCCTCCGATCGGAAGTGCGGCATGACTTCCTCGGCGAACAGCCGCAACCGCCGCCGGTTCTCCTCGATCGTCACGTTGGGCGCCTGTCCCACCGTGAACATCACGTGCTTGAAGCCCAGATCCTGCAGGACCTTGATCTGGCCCCGGACGCGGTCCGGATCTCCCGCGACCCAGATCCGCTCCCAGATCGCATCGACGTCGAGCGCCTGGTTCTTCTCGAGATAATGGGACTTGTAGAATGAGTAGCTGGCCGCGAACTCTCCCGTCCGCTCGAGTGGGGCACTCGCCTTGTTGATGAGCGTCGGGGCCTGCTGGAACGCCAGCGCGCGCTCGGCCATCGCACGAGCCTCTTCCTCGGTCTCGGCCAGGATGAGACCTCGCTGCACTCCGAGCTCGGCCTTGCTCGGGTCGTGGCCATGTTCCGCGGCCACCTTGCGCCACACCTCGGCGGCCCGGCCGCAGCGGCCGAACGTCGCCAGGGCCTCTGCGAAAAAGGGGATGCCCTTGGCCGCGTAGTGCGCCACCGTCTCCGGGCTCACCGCCGCCGTCCACAGCGGCGGATGCGGTTTCTGGACGGGCTTGGGCAGCACGTTCACGTTCTCGACCCTGGTGTATTTCCCGGCGTACGAGAACGGTCCGTCTCCCCACGCGAGCTTCATGATCTCGAGTGATTCGTCGGTCCGCTGGCGTGCCTCTTCCAGCGACAGGTCGAAGCCCTGGAACTCCACGGACTGATAGCCGCGGCCGAAGCCGTACATCAGCCGCCCGTTGCTCAGCTGATCGACCATGGCCGCATCCTCGGCGGCCCGCAGGGGATGGTGGAACGGCAGCACCACGATGCCCGAGCCGATCTTGATCCGGCTGGTTCGCGCGGCGACGAACGAGGCGAAGTTCATGATCGACGGGCAGGTGCCGTAGTCGCGGAAGTGGTGCTCGGCGATCCAGGCGCCATCGAAGCCGAGCTCCTCCGCGTACTCGATCATCTCCATCTCGTACTTGTAGACCTGCTGCTGGTCCCACTGATCAGGCCGATGGGCCAGGTGAAAGGTGTGGAATTCCATGGAGACCTCCTCCGTGAGCCCGCGCGCGGGTCGCCGTTGAAATTGGTCGTGTGACCAACACGGTAGACGGCGAGCCCCCCGGCAGCAAGCGAAAACCGACCGTAAATCAGATAGTTGGTCGATGACCAATGAAGCCGGCGGGTTCGTTGGATCTGCTCGCTGCGGTCCGGGAGCACGGCTCGCGAGCGAGCGACCGGTGGCAGTACGCATGAGCATCGAACCGGGACACGACGGGACGACCTGGTGATGGGTGGCGCGGGGCGTTGCCGCACTCGAGCGCGCGAGCACGACCGCGATCGGTCCCATCGCCCTGCAACGCGGGCAGCACGTCTAGAGGGCAACGATGCCCCGCCGCCCGAGTCGTCGCTCGGTGCGTGGATCACCATCGCACCGATGATCTGTTCCCTGCCGTCCCGAAGGAAGAAGGACCGGCTCGGGAACAGCTCGATCGGGCCGCCTCGGCGAGCAACGGGGGTGTTGGCGGTGGTTCGATCGAGCTTCGAATGGCCGCTGCTCATGGCGGCGTGGAAAGCGGCCCAATGTCATCCGCGGAGAAACTCGGGGATGATCAGGTCGAGCGTCTGCCCGATGGCGCTGGCGGCGTCATCGCCAAGTAACGTTTCCACGACGCTCCTGCTGAAGGACGTCTCACGGCGTATTGATCTTCGAGAGGTGAAGGGCTCCTGACATCGGGGTTCTACGCGACCGTCGCCTGCTCGAAAGCAGCGATCTCGTCCCAGAACTGAAGGCGGTCTCGACCAGCACCTTCTCGGCGTGCTGACCGTGGGCCGCGGTCGGAGCCAGATCGTACGGCTCCTCGTCGTGCTGCACCGAATTCGCCACCACCTTCCACCCCGCAGGGTCGCGAGACGCTGAGCCCGGCGCCTCGGAGTAGTACGATGCACGTATCGGCGCGCGCGTAGGCCCCCCCTCTGGGGTCTGGGCGCCGACATGGGGATCATGAACGTGCAGCGCGAGATCGACTCCTTTCTGTGGACCTGATGGTCGCCGTGACTGATCAGGGGCCATCGCGTCGCCGGAATACACGGGCCGGGGGAGCGCGAACACGCCAGCGCATCCTCGTCCAGGCCGAGCGGCTGTTCGCCCAGAAGGGATATCGCGGGGTCTCGCTCCGCGAGATCGCGGAGGCCACACGCATCCGCTCGTTCCTGATCCAGTACCACTTCGGCTCCAAGCTCGGGCTGTACCAGGAGGTGCTGAAGCGCTGGGACACCGAAGTGAAGGAGCGCTTGGAGGAGTCCCTGAGGGGCGTCGAGGGCGTCCCGCAGGCGGTCGATCGCATCGTCGATGACCTGTTCGACTTCTTCGCTGCAAACCACGACCGGCTGCTGCTGCACCTGCGGGCGATCCTGGGAGAGGGGCTGCCCAAGCTCCCCAGGCTCGACAGCGTGCGGCTCGTCGCCCAGGCCATCGTGCCGCGAACCGATGCGCAGGGACGGATCGGGCCGCGTCTGCTGGGGATCAGCATCGAGGGCATCCTGCACAATCACCTGCTCGCGATCACCCGTTCGCGCGAACTGTTCGGCACGAGCGCCGACGATCCCCGGATCCGCGAGCAGACCAAGGCCCACATCAAGCGTGTCATCCTCGCCATGCGCGAGGCCGAGCGGGCCGAGCCCCCCGTCCTATAGGCCTCGCTCTGATACGATGCCCACCGATCCGCCATGCCTGAAGGGGGATCTGCGTGAACTTCGGGATCGCCATGGGGAGGCTGCACGTCGGCTTCTACGAGGAGATCGTGATCGAGGCCGATCGCCTGGGCTTCGAGTCGGTCTGGATGCCCGAGCACCTGGTGCCGTCGGTGGATATGTCGGGCTCGCCGTTTGCCGGCGCGGAGCACCCGCAGCGGCCCGCGAACTCGAGGTGCTCGACTGCTTCAGCTACCTCTCCTACCTGGCGGGCAGGACGTCGCGCGTTCGGCTCGGCACCCACGTCTACCTACTCGGCCTGCGCCATCCGTTCGTCTCGGCGCGCGCGGTGCTGACGCTCGACCAAGTCTCTGGTGGCCGCGCCGAGATCGGTACTGGTGCGGGCTGGCTCAAGACCGAGTGGACCGAGGCTGGCTTCGATCCGAAGACCCGCGGTCGACGCACCGACGAGGCCCTCTCGGTGTGCAAGCGGCTGTGGACCGAGGAGGTCGTGGAGCGCGCCGAAGAGCTCTTCCAACTGATCTGCGGCGGATCCGTCGAGAGCCGAGACGACATCAAGCGCCGGGAAGATACAGGCATCACACGGCCCATCGTGGCACCGTGGAGGCGCTCGCTCGAATCGCTCGACGGCTTGCGCCGCTTTGCGGACCGGATCCTGCAGGAGCCGTTGAAGCGGAGACTCGAACAGTAGTTATGACTCGTCTTGACCCTGGAGATTTCCGCATGAATACGGCGCCAGACGATATCGGGCGCATCATTGCACACCGTCTCGCGCCCGCTGGCGCAATTCCCAATCACCCGCGCTGGCCGCTGCTCGTATACCCCTGTGTAGTCGCGATCGAGGGTGCGGATCCGGCGGCCAGCTTCGAGGCGCTGTTCAACCGCAACCGCTGGCCGGCAGCGTGGCGCAACGGCGTCTTCCCCTTCCACCACTTTCACAGCAATGCGCACGAGGCGCTCGGCGTTTATAGCGGCGAGGTGACGGTGCAGTTCGGCGGCGAAACCGGCGTGGTCGTCACGGCGAAGCCCGGAGACGTGATCGTGCTGCCGGCCGGCACCGGTCACAAGAAGGTGTCCTCGCGCGGGGTACTCGGCATCGTGGGCGCCTACCCGGCTGGCCAGCATCCCAACATGCGCACGCCCCTCTTGTCGAACTCCCGGCGCAGCGCGGAGACCGTGACGGGCGTCCCGCTCCCGGAGTGCGATCCGGTCTACGGTGCCAACGGGCGCCTCTTCATGCACTGGACGCCATGAGGACGCGCGTTCAGGAGACCATTCCGGTTCCGACAACGGGTCTTCCGTCAAACGGGTGCGTGCGTCGGGCTTCTCGAGCCATGATGCGACCCTAGGGGCCCTCGGCTCCACGCTCACGCCGCGAACGGGAACGCGACCGGACCCATGAGTCCGACTTGCCGCCCGAGACCGTTCCACTGCGGGCCCCACTACCACCTCCCAAGCGCCCGGAATCCTCTGGATTGCGGGCGCTTCTTCGTTCGAGGCGGAACGACCCGACCGCCGGACCGGACGCTCGCAGGAGGTGGAAGGTGCAGGCGCTGCCGCGCATCTTCTTCGGACGTGTCCTCGAAGTCGACGTCGGAAGGCTTCTCTGACGCTGATATTGCGGCTGGTCTCTGGATGGCGCGTGATCGCAGCGCGAGCAGCCGATCGGTTCGGGGGCGGCGAGGGCTAGGCTGGGTAGTGATGCCGTCGGGAGGCCAGGCGCCATGGGCAACAGAGATACGAGTGCGATTGTCGAATACCACCAGGCCACGAAGCACAGCGAGCGGAGCGTGCGAACGAGTCGCCACTTTCTCGACTGGGAGAACCAGCCCTCTGCGTTCAAGGTCTACCGCGATCTCGAGCCGATACCTCTTCCGAGAGACTTCCGCGAACGCGAGGTGCCCGCCCTCCGCGCGATCTCGCAGACCCCCGAGTCAGGGGCTCAGGCAGGGAGCGAGCGAATTCCCGATCTCGCCAGCCTCGCGCGTGTCCTCTACCTCTCGGCGGGAATCACCAAGCGCAGGCGCCATGGAGGCGGCGAGACTGCTTTCCGCGCCTACCCGAATACCGGAGCGCTTTACCACGTTGATCTCTACCTCGTAGCGGGCGAGCTTCTGGACCTCGAGGCCGGGGTGTACCACTTCGGACCGCAAGACTTCGCGCTGCGGCGTCTGCGACAGGGTGACTGGCGCGGGGTCCTGGTGGAGGCGTCCGGTGAAAACCCCGATCTCGCGCGGGCACCTGTGATCATCGCCAGCGCCTCCACGTACTGGCGAAACAGCTGGAAGTACCAGGCGCGCGCGTGGCGTCACTGCTTCTGGGATGCGGGCACGCTTCACGCCAACTTGCTGGCGGCGGCTGCAGGCGACGGGCTCGAGCCGCGCGTGATCCTCGGCTGGGCCGATCGTCCGGTGGAGCGACTCCTCGGCCTGGACCCCTGGCGCGAGGGCGCCCTCACACTCGTAGCGCTCGGGCGTTCGCGAGGTTCGCCGCCAGCTGCCCCCGACGTACCCGAGCTCCGGCTCGAGACGGAGCCGCTCTCAGCCGGGGAGGTCGACTACCCCGAGATCCGGGTAGCCCAGGCCGTCTCGTCGCTGGCGGATGGCGCCGAGGCCGCGGACTGGCGCAGCTCCATCGCAATCCGGGACGACCCGGAGTCATATACCCCGCAGGTCCGTTTGCAGCTCCCAGAACAGGGCGAGCTGCCCAGAGAACCCCTGGATCAGGTGATTCGCCGGCGGGGCTCGACCCGCGCCTTCGACCGGAGCTGCTCTCTCTCCCTCGAGCAGCTCTCGACACTGCTCGACCGCGCCACCCGCGGCGTTCCCGCCGACTTCCTCGAGCCGCCCGGAGCGTCCCTGCTCGATCTGTACCTGATCGTGAATGCCGTCGATGGTCTCGCAGCCGGAGCGTACCACTACCGCCGTCGTGACCGGTCGCTCGGGCTGCTGCGCGAAGGTCAGTTCCGGGAAGAAGCCGGTCGGCTGGGCCTCGGCCAGGAGCTCCCCGCCGATGCCTCCGTGAACATCTACAGCCTGATCGACCTTCCGCGCGTGCTCGAGCGTTTCGGCAATCGCGGCTACAGAGCGGCGCAGCTCGAAGGAGGGATCACGGGAGGCCGGATGTACCTGGCGGCCTACGCCCAGCGCCTGGGCGCGACGGGACTCACCTTCTTCGATGACGAGGTCACGCAGTTCTTCTCGCCGCACGCCGCAGGAAAGAGCGTCATGTTCCTGATTGCCCTCGGATACCCCGACCGCGCGGCGCTGGGACTGGCGTCGTGAGGGTAACCGGGCGAAGCAATGGCTCGACCTGATCCGGAAGTTCTCGAGCGGCGCGTCGAGATCCTGCGGGCGATTCTCTCTCGCGACGAGAACGACGAGGTCTCCTGGTTTGGACTCGGGCGAGCTCTCCTGGAACTCGATCGAGCGGCAGAGGCACGGGACGCGTTCAGCCAGGCCCTCCGGATCAAGCCCGACTACACCGCGGCGTATCGCGACCTGGGTCGGGCATCCCTGGAGAGCGGCGACGCCCCGGCGGCCCGTGAGACACTCGAGCGCGGGATCGAGGTCGCGGAGCGAACGGGTGATCTGCAGACCCGACGTGAAATGGAGGTCTTTCTCAAGCGAGCTCGGCGCCGACCCGGGTCGCGCTGAGAAGCGGAGAGGCAATGGCATTCCTCGCCCGGGGTGGCCTCGTTCGCAGACTGGTCGACGCCGTTCACCGGGGACGCACGCCCGTCGTGGTCGGCGGACCGGGAACCGGAAAGACGGTCGTCGCGGGAGCCGCGGCCGCGCTGCTCTCTCCAGGCGTCGGAGTCGTCGAGTTCAGCGCGGACCAGGCCCTGGACGCCGAAATTCTGGAAAAAGCGGACCGGCGCCCGTGCATCTTCGTGGGTGGGCTCGAACTCCACCGCGCGCTCGAGGCCCAGGGGCCCGCGTGTCGAATCGCGGGCGGGACCGTCCAGCGCTTTCCGCTGGTACCTCTGACTCGTCGCCAGACGCTCGCCTGGGCGCAGGCCACCGGAGGTCGCCCTCTACCCGGCGACGAGTTCGAGCCTGTGTTCCGGGCTACGGGTGGCCATCCCTCCCTGATCGCAGGTTGGCTCGAGGAGCGAGGTCGCGGCGCGTCTGTCAGCGCCCTCACTGACTTGCTGCTCGTCGCGTTCGAGCCCCTGTTCGCCCGTATCGACCAGGCGCTCGAGAGTCCGGAGCTCGCCGGACTCTACGCGTGGCTCGAACAGAACGGCCCCGCCCGCGTCGACGCACTGCGGGCCGCTGTGGGTGCAGAGAAGGGGGCCATCGATCGCCTCGTCATGGCCGGACCGGTCTCGCGCACGCTGGGCGAGGCGGCGGAGATCGCGATCGGCTGCGGGCTCTACGTTCAGCATCGAGACCTGCAGCCGTAGTGCGCGCCGTGCTCTGACGCGGAAGCCGCGAGGCAGCCTCGGGTCCGTGACATCGGCTGGCGCGGTCTAAGATCCACTGATGGCCGCGAATTACGAACCCCGGTGGGACCACGAGCGGCGCTTCCTCCTCGGGCGGCGCAGCCGCCGCGCGGAGCTCGCGAGCGCGTTGCGGATCTTCTTCGAGTACATGCGCGGGTTGCGTGCCCTGCACTTCATCGGTCCGGGATCATGGAGGCGGCCAACCGCGGCGCGCAGGAGGCGGGCGGCTACACGGTCGGCTGCAACATCGAGCTGCCCAGGGAGCAGAAGCCAAATCCCTATCTCGACCGCTTCCTGCACTTCAACCACTTCTTCGTGCGCAAGGTGATGCTGGTCAAGTACTCCCACGCCTTCGTGATCCTGCCGGGCGGCTTCGGCACCTCGGTGGCCACCTCAAAACCGGCCATACGTGGCTGGGTCAAAACCGGCCATACGGCTGCGCTCGAGACGGGGTTCGTTTAGCGATTCGCGCTGGACTCCTGCAAGGGTGAGGTCGTGGAGAGCTTGGTTCGCCAGCTCTTCGGGCCGCACTTGAGGACGTGGCCGTGGTGGAGCAGGCGATCGAGCATGGCCGTGACGGCGGCGGTATCGCCCAGGAGCTTGCCCCAGTCGTCGACGGGCCGGTTCGAGGTGAGCAGCGTGCTCGCGCGTTCGTAGCGGCGCATGACGAGCTCGAGCAGATCCTCGGCGGCGGTCGGAGGCAGCTTGCGCATGCCGAGATCGTCGAGGATGAGCAGGGGTACGGTGCTCATGTGGGCGAGGTACTCCTTGCGGGTCCCGTCGAGCGTTGCGTCGGCGAGCTCTTCGAGCAGTCCGTGGGCCTCGCGGTAGGCGACCTTGTGCCCCTGGGCGATGGCGGCGAGCCCGAGGGCCTGGGCCAGGTGACTCTTGCCCGTCCCTGGCGGCCCGAGCAAGAGCACGTCCTCGTGCTGCTCGACGAAGCGCGCGGTCGCGAGATCGAAGACGAGACGGCGGTTGAGCTTGGGATTGAAGTCGAAGTCGAAGCGATCCAGTCGTGCGGTGCGATCTCGGAAGCGGGCTTCGTCGATGCGACGCGCCAGCAGCCGATCCTGGCGGCGCACGAGCTCGTCGTGGACGAGCGTGGAGACCAGATCGATGGGCGCATGGCGCTCGCTCTGGGCTTCGAGCAGGCGGGTCTCCAGCGTGGCGGCCATGCCGGAGAGGCGGAGCTTGCGCAGCGCGTGGTCGAGCTCGACGAGGTTCATGGAAGATTTCCTTCTTCGGGGGCGGTGAGGCGATCGATTTCGTCGCGGTAGAGCGTGAGCTGGCGGATCAGGGGATCGATCTGGGTGAGCGAGGGTGCCGAGACCAGGCGGCGCGCGAGGTAGCGCTTCACGAAGGCGTAGCTCGGGGCGCCGAGCTCGAGGGCTGCGGTGCAGGCGGCCTCCGTCGCCGCAGCTCCTTGCTTCTTGGCCAACGCCAGGACGCCGAGGATGCGGCGCACGCTGGGCTCGCCTTCGTGGCGATGCAGGTGCTGGCACAGCGCCGCGGTGCTCTGGCCCACGCGCTCGGCACGTGCCAGGAGCTGGAGCGTGGTCGCCGGCGTCCTCTCGGGGCGATCTTCCTCGCGCAGGCGTCGCTGTCCACGGACCTGCACCACGTGCTCGCGCAGAAGTACGCCCGTGACGGGATCGAGGATGCGCACGTGCAGGGCGTCCCACTGCACCGCCACGCGACGGCCGAGCCATCCCGGGGGCAGGTGGTAGTAGGCGCCCTCGACCTCGACCGCGCCGTC
>JBJXGY010000058.1:0-2604 GCA_046160185.1 Gaiella sp.
GTGCTGGTTTCGGCGATCGTGAACGCGTGGATCGGTTCATCGTGGACACGAAGATCGGTCCATCGTGAACGGAGCGCGAGCGACGCGGGCTATGAGTCAGTGGGTGTCGGGTTCTTTCCTCCGGGACGGGCCCTTTAGCACGAGACGGTGGGCGGGGTGGAGGAGGCGATCGCAGATCGCATCCGCCGTGGTGGGATCGCCGACGTAGTCATGCCACTTGGCCGGGGGGAGCTGGCTGGTGATGACGGTGGAGCGGATACCCGTGCGGTCCTCGAGAATTTCGAGGAGATCGCGGCGGTCCTGATCGCGGAGCCCGCCGAGTCCCCAGTCGTCGAGCACGAGGACGTCGGCGCGGGCGAAGCGGGCGAGCAGGCGGAGGTAGCTCCCGTCGGCATGGGCCAGCGTGAGCTCCTCGCAGAGCCGCGGGACACGGCGATAGAGGGCGCGGTGGCCGTTCCGACACGCTTGCTGCGCGAGGGCACAGGCGACGTAGGTCTTGCCGGTGCCGGTCATGCCGGTGATCACGACGTTGTGATGCTCGTGCACCCAGCGGCAGGTGGCGAGTTGGCGGACGAGCGGCTTGTCGAGCTCGCGCCGGGCTGGGTAGTCGATGCCTTCGACACACGCCTGGCTGAGGCGGAGCTTAGCCTCCTTGAGCGCGACTTGGAGCCGTTTGTGTTCCCGCGCCAGGCACTCGGCTTCGACGAGGAGCGCGAGGCGCTCATCGAAGGCGAGCGCGGTGAGGGACGGATCGTGCTGCTGCGTTTGCCAGGTGGCGGCGAAGACGTCGAGCCGCAGCTGTTTCAAGCGGTCGAGGGTGGGATCGGTCAGCATCGAGGAGCTCCTTTCGCTCAGTGAAAGTAATCGCGGCCCCGGATGTTCTCGTGCGTCGCCACCGGGGCGGTGGCCGACGCGGACGTCGTGCGATCGAGGCCGCGTTTGAGGATCGCATCGACGTGACGGTAGGAGCGGGCGCCGGCGGCAAGCGCGCGGGCACAGGCCGCTTCGAGGCGCGCGGGATCGTAGCGCTTGGCGAGCCGGAGGATGCCGAGACACGAGCGGTAGCCCTGCTCGGGATGCGGACGGGCTTCGAGGATGGCGGTGACGAGCGCGGCGGTCTGTGGCCCGATGGTGGCGGCCCAGCGCTGGAAGCGCGACGGGGTCCACTCGGCATGCGCCTGATGACTCTTGGGCATGTGCGCGGCGACGGTCGTGAAGCCGCCCCGGCGCGCACTGCGCCGATGGACGGCCACACGCTGGCCACGCTGAAAGATCTCGACGGCGGTCGCCGTGAGGCGGACGTCGACGCGCGCGTGGATGAGTGCGTGGGGGACCGAATAGGCGTGGTGCGCGACGGCAATGTGGTAGTCGAGATTGACGGTCGCCTGCGTCCACTCGGCGTACTCGAAGGGCGTGGCGGGGAGCGCGCGGAGGGCCGGCTGATCGAGCCGGAGGAAGAGATCGCGGCGACTCGCCCCGCCGTAGTGGCGCATCGGTTTCGCATTGAGGGGGCCGAGGAGCTCGGCGATGCGAATGTTGAGCGCCGCGAGGGTGAAGACGCGCTCGTGGCGCAGCCGGGCGACGATCCAGCGTTCGGCGACTTGGACGGCGACCTCGACTTTCGGTTTGTCCCGCGGCTTCGCGGGCCGCGCCGGCAAGATCGTCGTCCCGTAGTGCGCCGCAAGCTCCGCGTAGAGGCGGTGGACTCCGGGCTCGTAGCGACACGGCGTCGTCACGCCGCTCTTCAATTGATCGCACACCGTCGCGGCGGGCACGCCGCCGAAATAGGCAAAGGCCCGGGTGTGGCTCGC
Source organism: Gaiella sp. (assembly GCA_046160185.1). Lineage (GTDB taxonomy): Bacteria > Actinomycetota > Thermoleophilia > Gaiellales > Gaiellaceae > Gaiella. Next base: position 1,812 of record JBJXGY010000058.1, read on the forward strand.
GATCCAGTCCGGCAGCTGCTGCGTGAGCGTCGCCTCGGCGTAGGTGTAGCTCGACGCGCCGAGCGCGTAGACGAAGAGCTCGACCGGCGTCCACGCGCCCGTCGCCGGATCGGTCAGGCCCGGGCGCTTGCCCGCATAGTCGACAAACCCCTTCTCGCCCGCGCGATGCACCTGCCGCATCGACAGCCGCCGGCGGCGCAGCCACGCCCGGTAGACATCGCAGAACTGCGTGTAGCGGTAGCCGTCCGGGTGCTGCTCCAGGTATTCGACGTGCAAGAGCTGGAGCGTGACGCCGGGCTTGCGCCGCTCGGTATGCAGGTACACGCAGTCGGGAACGGGCCGACTCCGCTGCGGCCCCGCCATCGTGGGGCGCCGATACAGCGCGGCCTCCAGGGCCGCCTCCGCCATCCCGTCGATCGTTGGCCAGTCGAGCCCCGCCGCTTTCGCGCGCCGCTCGGTCGCGTGGATCGCCCCGACACTGCGGCCGGTGCTCGCCGCCACTGCCCGGACGGGGCGTTGCAGCGCCCATCGTTGCCGCAAGATCTCTCGTATCGTTCGCATGGACAGTCGCTCCGTCGTCATCCCTCCTCCTTCTTCGGATGGAGGGACGCCGTGCCTGTCCCGCGTCGGGTGCGCTCCGGGCCGCCCCCTCCAGCCTCGGAGCGGGCTACCACGCAGTGTTCACGATGACCGATCTACGTGTTCACGATCACCGATCTTGGCGTTCACGATGGTCCGATTTTCGCGTTCACGATGCGCCGATCTTGGTGTTCACGATGGACCGGCGCCAGCA
>JBJXGY010000059.1:0-22228 GCA_046160185.1 Gaiella sp.
GGCGCCGGCGGGGGAGTCGGTCTCCGTCTCGCGAGCGTCGATCCGCTCCTCGAGACGTCGGCGGATCAGCTCACCCGTCGCCAGGAGCGAGTCGTAGCGCTCCCGCCGCGGCGGGAGCTTGACGACCCGCACGGACTCGTCGCGGTCCCCATGGCAGCGTGCGTAGGCAGTCGCCTCGTCGAACGGGCGAAGCCGGTCCGTCTTGCCGCGCATCCAGGCCACCACCCTCACGATTACCAGCAACCGTCGGCGATTGCGAGCCACATGACCCTTTCGGACACGCTCTTTGCGCCTGATTCCATCACGGCAACTGCCCTTTCGGACATGCTCGGTCGAACGGCGTCGGGCTGAGAGCCGGTCGCAGCCCGTACGGTGCTTGTGGAGAAGCGCTGCATTCTGTGGATAAGACGCGGCGCGATGGGGAAAACCTGTGTCAGGCTGACAGCCTGACACCAGGTGCCTGCGCACACGTGGGCGCTACCACCAGGGCTTGCACTCCCAGGGGCTCCAGTCGCGGCCCGAGGCCACGAAGTAGCGGTATGCGGCTCGCGACTGGGCGATGGCCGTTTCCCCGTGGCCGTAGGTCTGGCGCTCCCACGAGCCCATCTGGAAGAGACCGAGGTACTGGCCGTTCCGGGCGTCGAGGTCGTAGCGAGACTCGCACTGCGCGACGCGCAAGGCCTCGGAGCAGCGGGTGCCGAAGACCATGCAGATCGCCGTTTTCGGCTCCGCTGCAGGTCCGTGCATCTGCAGCCGGCGGGCGCCTGACGCGGGGCGCCCCTTGCGCCGCTCCTGCCGCACGAGCAGCGATGTGGCCGACTCGACGCGCGCGCCCGCGGCGAGCTTCCGGTCGCGTGTGGCGCCCGAACCATCCAGCGCTTTGGCGGTCGGCTCCGCGATCACCAGCAGCAGAACGCAGGCAGCCGTGAGAATGGCCTTCAGAACGTGAACCTCCTGGTCGTGGACAGGGGCGCAGCCCGCACCAGGGGCCGCTCGTGTCGCGCGTCTGACTCACGGTAGTCGGCAATCCGGACGACGCAACCCGCCCCTTACAGAGTTCTAACCGCGTGTTCGCTTCGTGCCGAACCGCGCAAGTCTCCCCCGACAACTCGACGAGACGGGTACTGCGGGACAGGGATTCGAACCCCAACTTCCCGGTCCAGAGCCGGGCGTCCTACCGTTAGACGATCCCGCAACGGCGAAGGAAGCTTAGACGATCGGTCGCGACATCCTGCTCTTGACGGCGTCCCGCCAACGCTTCAGGCCTCGAGGCGATACACGGGTACGAGGCGCTTCTCGCTCTCCGTGTCGATGTGCGCGATCACCTCGACATGCGGCTCGAGACCTGAGCCGCGCAGCTTCGCGCGAAGCAGGCCGTCGACCTGGAAGATGCCGGAGCTGTTGTTCATGAGGATCTCGATCCGCACCGGCTTCGACTCGCCGTCATCGATCAGCACCTCGTCGATCGCGGCCGCCGACAAAGAATGCATCGAGACCTGACCGCGCTCGAACGGTATGCGGGAGCGCCCCTTGGCCATGTCGAGCGCATCGGCCACGCGCAGGATGCCGGCCTCGAGCGCAAGCGGCTCGCCGTCGGCACGGTGACTGGTGATCGCCTGCAACACCTCCGAGACGAGCACCGTGCGGTCGGGCTCCTCGTAGACGCCCTCGAGCAGCTGGCGCAGCTTCGGCTCCGCCAGGAAGAGACTCCAGTCCTCGTGCCCCCGGCGATGCACCGACATCCCGACGCAGTGCGTCAGAGCGGCCAGCACGACAACCACCTCGGCCTCGTGATCGGTCATCCCGTAGTCGCGCACCACGGAGGGCTGCACGCCGTGCTTCGTCAGCTGCCGCAAGAGCTTGAGCGCGATGTTGGCCACGATCTGGATGTGCACCCAGCTGTGGTCGTTGATCTCCAACCGGACAACGGCGTTCACATTCGACACGTGCCACCACGCGCGCAGCGCCTTGTCGCCGTTCGCCCGGGCCAGGATCGTCTGCAGCTTGCGGTTCCCCCGTGCGGGAATCGAGATCTTCATCAACTCGATCGCCTCCGCCGGCGTCATCCGCGTCTCCCGCTCCGCCTCCCGGGAGATAGGCCCTTCGGCTTGCGGGACGCTGGGCTCGGTGTCACCGTCGGTCATCGGCGCGATCGTAGTACGTCTCCCACCGCCACTACGGTTGCGTCGAACGCACCGTGCCTCGTGTGCACCCGTGAAAGGAGCATCGTGTCCGAGATACCCGACCCCATGCAGGCCGCGTCCACGGCGGATCCACCGGCCGGCAGCGTGCGCGGCGGCCCGCGAGCCAGCTTCGGCAGGCGCCTGGGCGCCTACCTGATCGACGCGGTCGTCCTCGTGGCCCTCTACATCATCCTGGTCGGGATCCTCAAGGAAGCGGGCGTGCTCGTCTTCGTCGCGGTAGCGCTGGCCTACCAGATCTACCTCGAGGGCGGCCACAGCGGGCAGACCGTCGGCAAGAAAGCCGTCGGCATCAGGGTCGTGGACCTCAAGACCGGCGGCTCGATCGGCTACGGCCGTGCCGTCCTGCGGATGATCGGCAAGTGGATCTCCGGCCTTCCGCTCTACCTCGGGTACTTGTGGATGCTGTGGGATCCGGAAAAGCAGACCTGGCACGACAAGATCGCGACCACGGCCGTCGTCCCGGTCGCCGAATACCCGGTCAGCAGGTGGCCCTAGCTAGATAATTGATCGGCAATTTCCGGCACGTCCGGATGACGCCCACGACACAGCGCATCGTGCGGCGCTCGTCTGTGACCCGTACAGCTCCGGTACTGGCCCCAGCCGATCACCGCACGCTGCCTGGTCGTGAACGCCCCCAACCGCACCGCATCACCGATCATTCATCTAGAGACGCCGGCAGTCAGCCGAGCCGTGTGAGCTCGCGCCGGATGTGGGTGAGCGCCTTGCCCAGGCGTGCCCGGTTCGCCGCGTCGTTCAGCCAGCCGCTCGCCCCCGACGGGTGGGGGAGCGGGATCGCGATCGCCTCGCCCAGGAGGTAGCTCTTCCCCACGGCCTCGGCGAGGCTCGTCACCCCGAGCAGCCTGCGCGCGGATGTGAGCCCCACCGTGACCACGAGCGCAGGCCGAAGCAACCGCATCTCGTCCCGTTGCCACTCCGCGCACAACTCCTGCTCGACCGTCGTCGCGGCGCGGTCGCCGCGACCGCTCGCCGCCTTGCCCGGGAAACACCGGGTGACGGACGCGCAGTAGAAGATCCGCCGGAACTCGTCGTCCTCGAGACGCAGCCAGCCGCGCAGCGTGCGCCCGGCCCGCCCGCGCCAGGGGCGGCCGTCGACGTCCTCCTCCCGACCGGGTGCCAGCCCGAACAGATACGCACGCTGGCCGGCCTTGCCTTCGAAAACCGGCGCTGCGCGGGGGAGATAGCCCGCGTCGACACAGCGCGTGCAGGCCGCGTTCGCGCGCTGCAGCGCGGAGATCGTGCGCACACGGCTCATGTCCCCGATCGTAGAGTGCGCGCATGCTTCCGTTGGAGTCGGTGCCGAACGTGTCCGAGGGCCGCAATCCCGGTGTCGTCGCGGAGTTGGCGAGGGCGTTCTCGAGCGGCGAGACGCACCTCCTCGACGTCCATTCCGACGCCGACCATCACCGGTCGGTGTTCACGCTCGCCGGGCCTGACGATGCGCTCGTGGACGCGCTCCTCGCGGGTGTCGCAGCCGCCTCCGAGCGGATCGACCTCCGCCGCCACGACGGCATCCATCCACGCGTCGGAGCTGCCGACGTGGTGCCTGTGGTGCCCCTCCGGCCGGAGGACATGCAGCGCGCGGTCGAGGCCGCGCGGCGCGTGGCAGAGCGGATCGGCAACGAGCTCTCGCTTCCCGTGTTCCTGTACGCCGAAACCGGTGAAGGGCGCAGGCCGGCGTTCTTCCGGCGTGGTGGGCCCGAAGAGCTGCAGCGGCGCCTCGACAGCGGTGAGCTCGCTCCCGACTTCGGTCCTTCACGCCTGCATCCCTCTGCCGGTGCCGTCCTCGTCGGGGCGCGCAAGCCGCTCGTGGCGTACAACCTGGAGCTGGACACCGACGACGTCGAGCTCGCCCGCGAGATCGCGGCCGCAGTGCGTGCCTCGTCCGGCGGTCTTCCGGGGGTGCAGGCCATCGGGCTCTTGCTCGGGACCACGGGGCGGGCGCAGGTGAGCATGAACCTGATCGACCCCGAGGCCACACGGCTCGTCACCGCGGTCCAAGAGGTGCGGGCACGCGCGGCGGAACGCGGTGTGGCGATCGCCCGCGGCGAGCTCGTCGGCCTGCTGCCCGCAGCCGAGGTCGCGGCAGCGGCCGCCGATCCGCTCGCCCTGCCAGGACTCGCCGCGGACCGCATCCTCGAGGCGGCGGTCTTTAGCCTGGATCCAGGCTGACCTGCTCGTCGGCATAATCGACCCATGGCCACGGAGAAGCAGCGGCGACGCCGCGAGAAGGAGAAGCGGCACGGGTTCGACCTCGTCGAGATCGACGAGGAGGGCAACGAGACGGTGCTCAGCGCCGGCGAGCTCAAGCCTGAGACCGACAAGGAGCGACCGAAGGCGAAGGCGCAGGAGCCGGCCCGCCGGCGTGGACGGTGGGGTGAGCCGCAGCCGCCCTCGTGGCAGCGCACCTTCAAGCGCGCGGCGATCTTCGGCCCGCTGTTCGTGGTGCTGATCCTCGTCACCGGGGGAGACAAGGTCTCCGTGGCCGGCGCGGTCATGAACGGCATCGTGCTCATCGCCGTGATGATCCCGATGATGTACTTCCTCGACCGCGTGATGTGGAATCAGGTGCAGAAGCGCCAGGCCGGCAAGGCCACGCGCACGAAGCCGCGCCGCTGATGGCGGTCGTCGACCAGCTCTCGCTCGGGCCGATCGGCACGAACTGCTACATCGTCCGCGCCGAGCGAGGCTCCCGCGAGGCCGTCGTCGTGGATCCATCCGGCACGGCGGCCGAGATCCGCATCGAGCTCGCCCGGATGGGTGCGACGTGCGCGGCGATCCTCGTCACCCACGGGCATTTCGACCACATCCTCGGCGTGGCCGAGCTCGCGGAGGGCACCGGCGCGCCGGTCCACATGGCCGCCGCCGAGCGGCTGCTCCTCGAGACACCCGGCGACTTCGACCAGTTCGGGGTCGCCGTCCAGGCCTGGACGCCCGAGGTGCTGCTCGCCGGTGACGAGACCTTGTCTCTCGCGGGCGTCGAGTTCGAGACGATCCTCGTGCCCGGCCACTCGCCCGCACACCTGGCCTATGCATGCGACGCGGGGCTGCTCTCGGGCGACGTGCTCTTTGCGGGCTCGGTCGGGCGCACCGACCTCCCGGGCTCGAGCTGGGACACGCTGCTCGCGTCGATCCGCTCGCTCTACGAGCGCTACCCCGAGGAAACCCCCGTCTACCCGGGCCACGGGCCGGTCACGACCCTGGGCGCCGAGCTGCACGGCAACCCGTTCCTGGGAGAGCTTCGCGCTGCGCGCGCCGCCGCCCAGGGAGACGCGTGAAGATCGAGCGCCCGCGCGGCACCCACGACATCGTCCCCGCCGAGCTCCCGGTCTGGGACAGGATCACGGGGGAGGTCGAGCGCCTGGCCGCGCTCTACGGATACAAGCGCATCCAGACCCCCGTCTTCGAGGACACCGCGCTCTTCCTGCGCACCTCGGGCCAGGGATCGGACGTGGTGCAGAAGGAGATGTACACCTTCAGCGATCGCTCCGACCGCTCCCTGACGCTCAGACCCGAGGCCACAGCGCCGATCTGCCGCGCCTACGTCGAGCACGGCATGAGCCGTCTCCCACAACCGCAGAAGCTGTTCACGATCGCGCCGATGTGCCGCTACGGCAAGCCGGGCCGCGGCCGCTACCGCGAGCACTGGCAGGCCTCGGTCGAGGCGATCGGCAGCGACGATCCGGCGATCGACGCGGAGCTGCTCCAGCTCTACGACACGCTACTCCGCTGCCTGGGCGTCAGCCGCTATCACCTCGAGCTGAACTCGATCGGCTGCCGCGAATGCCGCCCCGCGTACCTCGAACGGCTCGGTGCGTGGCTGGACGCCAACCGCTCCCGCCTCGACGACGACACGCGCGCCAAGGCGGACACCACGCCGCTCCGCGTCTTCGACAACCTGGCGGCCAAGCCGCCGGCGGTCCAGGCAGCGCTCGCCGAAGCGCCGGCGATCGGAGAGTCGCTGTGCGCGGAGTGCGCCGCGCGGTTCGCGGTCGTGCGGCGCGACCTCGACGGTGTCGGTGTCTCCTACCGGCTCGTGCCGACCCTCGTGCGCGGCCTGGACTACTACTCGCGCACCACCTGGGAGTTCATCGGGCCGCTCGAGAACGAGAACTCGACGATCTCGGGTGGCGGCCGTTACGACTATCTGATCGAGGACATCGGGGGGCCGGCAACCCCGGGTGTCGGCTTCGGCGCCGGGCTGGAGCGCCTGGCGATCGCGCTGGAGGAGGAGGGCGTTACCCCGCCCGCGGCTCCTGCGCTCGACGTGTTCATCGCGTACACGCCCGACGCTCCCCGCGCCGGCGTGCAGCGGTGGCTCGCCGAGCTACGAGGCGCGGGCGTCTCCTGCGACACCGACTACGCGGGACGCTCGCTGAAGGGGCAGCTGACACAGGCCGGCCGGCTGGGCGCCGCCACGGTCGCGATCGTGGATGTCGACTCGGTGACGCTGCGCACGGGCGGTCGCGACGACGAGGTGATCGGCCACGCCGATGTCGTCGGCAGACTGTCTGCGTGACGCTGGACGCGACGAACTGGCGCGACCTCATGTGCGGCGACCTGCGTGCCGAGCACGTAGGCCGCACGATCACGCTTGCCGGCTGGGCTGCGCGCCGCCGCGATCACGGGGGCCTGATCTTCGTCGATCTCCGCGACCGCACCGGCCTCAGCCAGCTTGTCGTCAACCCGGAGCGCGCCGCCTCGGCGGCCGAGCTCGCCCACGAGATCCGAAACGAGTTCGTGCTGCAGGCGCGCGGTAGCGTCGTGGAACGCTCACCCGAAACGGTCAACCCGAAGATGCCCACGGGCGAGGTCGAGCTACAGGTGGACGAACTGCGCATCGTCTCTCGTTCCACGCCCCTGCCGTTCCAGCTCGACGAGGAGAACGTCGACGAGACCCTGCGGCTCCGCTACCGCTGGCTCGACCTGCGCCGCGACAAGCTGCAGCGCAACCTCCGGCTGCGCGCGCAGATGGTGGGGATCATCCGCCGCCAGATGGAGGAGGCCGGATTTCTCGACATCCAGACGCCCATCCTCTTCAAGCCGACGCCGGAGGGCGCGCGCGACTTCGTGGTGCCGAGCCGGTTGCAGCCGGGCCGCTTCTTTGCGCTGCCGCAGAGCCCGCAGATCCTCAAGCAGCTGACGATGATCGCCGGCTTCGACCGCTACTACCAGATCGCCATCTGCTTCCGTGACGAGGATCTTCGCGCCGACCGGGTGCAGGAGCTGACCCAGCTCGACGCCGAGCTGAGCTTCCCCGACCAGGAAGAGCTCTTCGCCCTGATGGAGCGGATCTTCGCGGCGATCTGGAAGGGCTGTCTCGGCATCGAGATCCCCGTGCCGTTCCCGCGCCTGACCTTTGCGGAGGCCGACCGGCGGTTCGGGACGGACAAGCCCGACACGCGGTTCGCGCTCGAGATCGAAGATGCCACCGAGATCACACGCGGCTCCGAGTTCGGGGTCTTCGCAGGCGCCGAGGCCGTCCGCTTCCTGCGTGTGCCGCGCATGTACTCGCGGGCCGAGCTGGCGGCGCTCGAAGAGGTGGCGAAGACGCGGGGGGCGAAGGGGCTCGCCTACCTGATCTGCGACGAGGAGACGGGCGAGATCCGCTCGCCGATCGCCAAGTTCCTCTCGGAGGCAGAGCTGGCGGCGCTCCGGCCGAGACCGGGGGAGACGCTGCTCTTCGGCGCCGACACCTGGCAGCAGACCTCGAAGACGCTCTCCCACCTGCGGCTGCACCTCGCGCGCGAGCTGGGGCTGGTCGACGACGAAACGTTCACGTTTCTCTGGGTCACCGATTTTCCGATGTTCGAGTGGGACGAGGATGCGCAGCGCTGGGGCGCGGTGCACCATCCCTTCACGCGCCCGACGGCCGAGTGGACGGAGCGGTTTGCCGACGACCCGGGGCAGGCGCTCGCACACGCCTACGACCTCGTCGTCAACGGGCACGAGCTCGGGGGCGGATCGTTCCGGATCCACGAGCCCGACCTCCAGGCCAAGGTCTTCGACCTGCTGGCGCTCTCGCCCGAGGAGCAGCGGGTCAAGTTCGGGTTCCTGCTCGACGCGCTGGCGATGGGTGCACCGCCGCACGGTGGGATCGCGCTCGGCATCGACCGCATGACGATGGTGCTGGCGGGCGAACCAAACTTGCGGGACGTGATCGCGTTTCCCAAGAACCAGGCCGGCCTCGACCCGATGTCCGGAGCGCCATCGGAGGTGACGGCGGCACAGCTCACCGAGCTCGGGATCGCCCTCGTCCCCCGGCCAGGCGAGTCGTGATCCCGCGATGAGAGCGGCCGCCGCGCAGCGGATTCTCGTGCTGGCCGCGGTCGCGGTACTCGGGGCTCTCGTCGCGATCGCCACGGTCGAGGCACGAGCGCGCGACACGAGCGACACGGATCAGGTGGGCGCCGTCGCGCCGGGAGGCTGGTACGCCGCCCTCGCCGCAAGCCGGGGCACGCCGGCGGATGCGGAGCGCACGACCTGCGGCCTCCTGCTGACGAGCCGCTCGTACGGTGTCACGCACCCGGTTTTGCCCTGCGGGACGAAGGTGTTGCTCCGCTACGGCGGCATCACGGTGCTCTCATCGGTGATCGACAACCAGCTCGACGTGCAGGGACGCCAGGTCGAGGTGACGGAGAGGCTGGCGGGCCTGCTCGGGCTGAGCGGCACGCAGCAGCTGGAGTGGCGTTTCGCGACAGCCGCCGATACGGGTGACGCCCCGATCGAGACGAGCGGGTAGCCTGAAGACGTCGCGGGGCTTCGGGTCTTCACGTGAACCAACGGCACGATGAAGGGAGCCCGGGTCGGGGCTAGGCCGTAGGCCGACGCTCCGCAGGGCACCCACCTGTAGGAGGCAGTGGTTCGCTTCCTGCCCGGGGCCCCGCGACATCCCTTGCGCTCGGGGCGGCGAAGGCGCACTCTTCAGCTGTGACCGCCGTCGCACGCCGTGTCGTGATGCTGCCTCCCGACGCCGACTGGGCCGCACGGGCCCAGGGGGAGGCCTTGCGGCTGTTGAAGGTCGCCGGCGGCGTCGAGCACATCGGCTCGACGGCGGTCAACAGGTTGCACGGCCGTCCCACGATCGACCTGATGGTCGGGGCGCGGCTGCTCGAGCAGCGCCAGAAGCACGTGCTGGGTTCCCTGAGACGGCACGGCTACGTCCGCTCCAGGCGGAAGGACGTCCCGGGCACCATCCTGCTCGAGAAGCCGGACCGCTCGTTCTGCATCCATCTCGTCGAGATCTCGGGCGGGCAATGGCGGGCGAATCTCGCGGTTCGTGACTACCTTCGCGCTTTCGACGACGACGCCGTCGGCTATGACCGGGCACGCAAGCTCGCCGCAGCGAAGGCGAAGAGCGAGAGCGAGTACCGCAGGCTCATGAAGCCCGTGCTCGACCAGCTCGTCCGGCGCGCGGTTCGCTGGCGACTCGCCAATCCGCGGTAATCGCCCTCCGCGGGCTACCGTAAGCCGATGGCGGTGGAGATCATCGGAGATTCCGCGCGAGGCGACGAGTTTGCGGCTGTGCGGCTCGTGGTGGAGGGAGAGCGGATCGTCGAAGCCGACGCGCCCGGCATCGACCGGCCGCTGGCCGGGCTGACGCTGCTGCAGGCAGCGGCGGTGCCCGGCACGGTGCTGGCGGGCGACGCGCTCGCGAACGCGCTGGCCCAGGTGTTCCACGCGGCGCCGGCCGGCGGCCGGATCGCGGTGGCTCTGAGCGGCGGCGTGGACAGCTCGGTGGCGTTGCTGAGGGCGCGGCCGGACGCCGTGGGCGTCACCTTGCGGCTGTGGGCCGACCCGCGCGGCCGCTCGGCGGAGCGGATCTGCTGCTCGCCCGAGGCCGTGATGGGGGCGCGCCGCGCCTGCCACGACCTGGGCCTGCCGCACCTCACGCTGGACCTCCGTGAGGAGTTCCGCGCCGCCGTCGTGGCGCCGTTCGTCGCGGCCTACGCCGCGGGAACGACTCCGAATCCGTGCAGCCGCTGCAACGGCGCCTTCCGCTTCGACGCGCTGGTCGAGTTCGCGGCGCGGGCCGGCGCGGACGTGCTGTGGACGGGTCACTACGCCCGGCTCGTGGAGCGCGAAGGTGTGCGGCTGGTCGCGCGCGGAACGGACGCGGTCAAGGATCAGTCCTACATGCTCGCGACGGTCGATCCAGGCCTTCTCGAGCGCGTCGCTTTTCCGCTCGGGGACTCGACGAAGACGCTGATCCGCGAGGAGGCGCGCGCCGCCGGGGTGCTCGCCGCGAACCGGCCCGAGAGCCAGGAGGCCTGCTTCCTCGCCGGCGACGACTACCGCGACTTCCTGCACCGGCACGGCTTGCGGGACGAGCCGGGCGTGATCGCAGACGAGACCGGCCGGGAGCTGGGTCGCCACCGCGGTCTGTGGCGCTTCACGCCGGGACAGCGCCGCGGGATCGGCGTCTCCGCGGAGGAGCCGCTGTACGCGTTGCGGGGCGATCCGGCGACCCGGACGCTGGTCGTCGGGCCGAAGCGAGCTCTGGCCGCGACGACCGTCGAAGCCGACGGCCGGCTCTATCTTCCGGCCGGGCGCGTCGAAGCGCAGCTCCGTTATCGCTCGAGCCCGGTTCCCGCGACGGTGGAGCCCGTGGCGGGCGGCTTCCGGCTCGAGCTTGACGAGCCTGTTGATGCCGTCGCGCCGGGCCAGATCGCGGCGCTCTACGTCGACGACGCGATCGTGGGCGCAGGCACGATCGTTCGAGCCGGGTAGGATCACCGCAATGACGCCCCTCGCGGTCACCGGCGGAGACGTCGCCTACTGGGGCCTCGCGGCCTTCCTGGTGCTGCTCGGTGTCGGCACCCTCTATCTCTGTTTCCGGCTGGGACGCCTGTTCGACCGGATCTCCTCGTTCATCTCGGGCACCGAGCGCGACCTGCTGCCCGTCGTCGTCAAGACCGGCGGCACGGTCGATCGCATCAACTACCAGCTCGACAAGGCCGACGCGGTCACCGACAGCGCAGTGTCCATGGCGGACTCCGCAGACACGGCCGTCCGCGCAGTGAGCACGGCAATTGCGAAGCCGGTGGAGAAGCTCTCGGGCCTTGCCGCCGGTGTCGTCCACGGCGTGTCGTCGTTGCGAAAGACGCGGAGCTTCTCGGAGGCGATGGAGACGGCAAAGCACGCAGCCCGTCAGCGCGAGGCGGATCTCGCCGAAGACCTCCGCGGGTCCGGCCCGACCCCTGCCAGCGCTCCGCGGCCCGAGCCGTCGAGCCCGCCCCCCGCACAGCCGCGCCCTCGCCCCTGGGACGAGCCCCAGGACGAGCCAGACGCAGCCTGACGTCCAGCGTCGCCCGGCTACCATCGCGTTCCATGCGGACCACCGCCGAGCTGCGCGAGGGCTTCCTCTCCTTCTTCGAGTCGAAGGGGCACCTGCGCATGCCGTCCTTCCCGCTTCTGCCCCCGCCGGAGGATCCCTCGACCCTCTTCATCTCGGCGGGCATGCAACCGTTGAAGCCGTACTTCTCGGGGGCCAAGGAGCCGCCGGCGCCGCGCTTCACGACCGCGCAGAAGTGCCTGCGCGCAGGGGGCAAGGACACCGATCTCGACCAGGTCGGGATGACCGCCCGCCACGCCTCGATGTTCGAGATGCTCGGCAACTTCTCGTTCGGCGACTACTTCAAGGACGGCGCGATCGACCTCGCCTGGGAGTTCGTGACCGAGCACATGCAGCTCGACGCGGATCGGTTGTGGGCAACCGTCTTCGCGGGCGATCCGGGCCTGGGGCTGGGCGAGGACGAGGTCGCGGTCGCCGGCTGGCAGCGGAAGGGCCTGCCACGCGAGAGGATCGTGCCGTTCCCGCGCTCGGACAACTTCTGGGGCCCGGCCGGCGAGACGGGGCCGTGCGGGCCGTGCTCGGAGCTCCACCTCGACCGAGGCGAAGAGCTCGGCTGCGGGCGGCCCGATTGCGGCCCGAACTGCGACCACTGCGATCGCTACATCGAGTTCTGGAACCTCGTCTTCATGGAGTACGACCTTGGCGCGGACGGGACGGTGACCCCGCTGCCGCGGCAGAACATCGACACAGGCATGGGCCTCGAGCGCGGAGCGATGCTGCTGCAGGACGTGGACACGATCTTCGACACAGACGGCTTCCGGCTGATCATGGACTGGATCGAGCAGGAATCCGGGGTCGCCTACGGCACCTCTCCGGCTGCCTCGAAGGCGCACCGCGTGATCTCGGATCACGGCCGCGGCATGACGTTCCTGATCGCGGAAGGCGTGCTGCCCGGCAATGAGGGCCAGGGGTATGTGCTGCGACGGCTCATCCGCCGCGCCGTGGTGCAGGCGAAGCGGATCGGCCTCTCGGGCGTCTACCGCCTGCCCCGGATCGTGGTCGACCAGGTGGGGCCGTGGTACCCCGAGGTGGTCGAGAACGCGACCGAGGTCGAGCGTGTGGTGCGTCTGGAGGAGGAGCGGTTCGGGGAGACGTTGGAGCGCGGTCTGAAGGTCTTCGACGAGCTCTCGGGCCGCAGCGCGGTCACGGGTGAGGAGGCGTTCACGCTCGCCGCGACGTACGGCTTCCCGATCGAGCTCACCGTCGAGCTGGCCACCGAGCGCGGGCAGACGGTCGATGTCGACGGCTATCGCGAGCAGATGGTGCGCCATCGAGAGATCTCCCGCGCAGGCGGCACGGGAGACGCGGCCCGGGCGGCCGATTTCGCCGCAGCTCACGATCCGACCGACTTCGTCGGCGACCGCAAGCTGGACACGATCACGGAGCTCCACGGGTCCCAGCCACTGGACGACGGTCTGTTCCTGGGCAAGCTGCGCGAATCGCCGTTCTACGCGGCGGGCGGCGGCCAGGTCACCGACACCGGCTGGATCGAGATCGACGACGACGCCTCGGTTCGCGCGGAGCTGGTCGAGGCGTACCGGCTCGGCGCCGACCAGGCCCTCGTCTTCCGTGGGGAAGGGTTCGCGGCAGGTGCGAAGGTCAAGGCGCACGTGGCGCAGCCGGTCAGGTTCCCGACGATGGCGAACCACACGGCAACCCACCTGCTGCACCAGGCGCTTCGCGACGTCCTCGGCGAGCACGTGAAGCAGGCGGGATCGGCCGTGCGGCCGGACAAGCTGCGCTTCGACTTCACGCATGCCGAGGCGCTGACTCCCGAGCAGCGCGAGCGTGTGGAGCAGATCGTCAACGAGCGGATCTTCGAGAACCGGCCGGTGCGGATCTACGAGACGACCATCGAGGAAGCCCGCAAGCTCGGCGCGATGATGCTGTTCGGCGAGAAGTACGGAGATGTCGTACGGGTGGTCGAGATCGCCGGCTACTCGACCGAGCTGTGCGGCGGCACCCACGTGCGGACGACGGCGGAGATCGGCGCCCTCGCCATCCTGGGCGAAGGCTCCGTGGGCTCGGGCGCGCGGCGAATCGAGGCGGTGACGTCGGGCGAGGCGTACGCCCTGCTGCACGCCCGGGCGCGCGAGGCCGACGAGCTGCGGGTCGAGCTGGAGTCGCTCCGCAAGGAGGCGAAGAAGCGACCGGCGGCTCCGGTGGAGACGGCCTCAGGTGACCCCGAAGCGGAAATCGTGGAGCAGGGCGGGATCAACGTGATCGTGCAGCGGGTCGAGGGCTTCGCGGGCGACGCGCTGCTCGAGCTGTCCGACCGCCTGAAGCAGCGCAACGCGCCCGCAGCGGTCGTGCTGGGCGCGATCGAGGACGGCAAGGTGGCGCTCGTAGGCAACTTCGACGCAGCGGTGGCGGAGAAGGTGAGCGCGAACGACGTGATCCGCGGGGCGGCGGCACTGGTCGGCGGTGGTGGCGGCGGCCGGCCGACGATGGCGCGTGCGGGCGGCAAGGACCCGGCGCAACTCGACGCCGCCCTCGCCGAGGCCGCAAGGCTGATCCAGTCGTCTCTGTGATCCGGACCGGTGCAAGCGTCGTCGCGGTCTCTTGCGAGACTGTGCCGTGCGCGTGATGGCACTGGACTACGGGCTCAGACGAACAGGTGTGGCGCTCTCGGATCCGAGCGGCACCCTCGCGAGACCGCACGGGGTCGTACTGGACGCCGCGACCGATGCCGGGCTGCGGCAGATCGAGGACATCGTCGCCGCCGAGGAGATCGAGCACCTCGTGGTGGGGCTCCCGCTGACCCTCCGGGGTGAGGTCGGCGCGCAGGCGCAGGCGACACAGGCTTTCGTGAAGAAGCTGCAGGGGCGGCTCGCGGTCCAGGTGACGACGCTCGACGAGCGCTTCACGACCACCCTCGCGCAGGCGACGCCGTCGGACACCGCCGAGGACGCCCTCGCCGCAGCGCATCTTCTGCAGTCGTACCTCGACTCCCGCTCACACCATGCGTAGACGACGCAGCGTGTTGATCCTCGTGGCCGCCGTCGCGCTCCTCGCCGTCGGCTGCGGCGGCGCATCCGAGCCGCCGCCGCAGACGACACCGCAGCTCGAGGTGCTGCGCATCATCTTCCCCGAGGGGTTCACGAACGAGGAGATGGCGAAGCGGGTGGCCGCCGTGCGCGGCATCGCGATCCGAGAGCGTGGCGTCACACCGCGCCTCACGCGGCGCGCCTACGAGAATGCAATCGCTCTGGCCAAGCCACCGAAGGCCTTCCTGAAGGACTGGCAGCGAGGGGCGATGGAAGGGTTCCTCTTCCCGGCCGCCTACGAGTTCACCCAGCAGACGACCGCGAAACAGCTGGTCGCCGATCAGCTCGCGGCCTTCCGCAAGAGGTTCGCACGCGTTCCGCTCAAAAAGTCGAAGGCGAAGAACCTGACCCCCTACGACGTCCTCGTCATCGCCTCGATGATCGAGAAGGAGACCGCGGTCGCGAAGGAGCGGCGGCTCGTTGCCGCCGTGATCTACAACCGGCTGCGCAAACGGATGCCGCTCGGCATCGACGCCACGATCCGGTACGGCCTCGGCATCCCACCCACGAAATCCCTGACAAAGACCGCGCTCGCCTCCGACAACCCGTACAACACCCGTCGCTTCCCCGGTCTGCCGCCCACACCGATTGCGAACCCGGGCCTCGCTTCGCTGAAGGCGGCCGCCGACCCGGCACCGGTCGACTACCTCTACTACGTGCGCGTCCCGAACACGGTGCGGCATTTCTTCACTGCCAGCGAGAGCGAGTTCCTGCGCAAGGTGTGCGAGTTCGGCTACGCCTGCTCGTGAGCGGCTGAGGCGTGCCGAGCTGGTACCGCGACCCGGACGCGCCCGCGCCGAACGCGCCGCTGCGGCTCGGCGTTTCGATGCTGATCGAGGTGGATGGTGGGGTGCTCGTCGAACGCCGGCGTGACGACGGCGCCTGGGCGTTCCCCGGAGGCGGCGTCGACGAGGGCGAGAGCGTCCCGGACACACTCGCCCGCGAGCTGCGCGAGGAGACGGGCCTGCACATCGCCACGAGCCGGCTGCTCGGGATCTTCTCCGACCCGAGCCGGGTCATCGGCTACGCGGACGGCGTCGTCAATCGTGCCGTGAGCATCGCGTTCATCGTCGTCCCCGTCGGAGTTGTCCCTGCGGCAGGGCCCGAAGCACACGAGTTCGTGGTCGTGCCCAAGGATCGCCTGGCGGCGTACCCGCTGTGGCCCGCCTCGCGGCCTGTTCGAGACGCCTATCTGACCTTCGACGGGACACCCGTCCTGGCCTGACGTTCGTGGTCGAGCCGTGTTGCTCGAAGTTCCGTTGGCGCCCCGGTCCCGGCTCAGATTGCGGGATCGATCAGTTCGGCCGTCTCGCTCTCCGGCGGCGTCCCGTACGCGTACACGACAAGATCCACGCTGCCGTGGTTCTCCGACTGCAGGGGCGTCCTCGCAGCGACGTGAATCAGCGATCCGGTCGGTACGTCATGACGGACCGGTGGCTCCCCTACGTACAGCGACAGCGTGCCCTCGAGCACGACGAACGTCTCCTCTTGCACCGGATGGCGGTGCCGGCGCCCCTTCGCGCCCGGTTCGTACCGCCACACGTTGGCCCGCGTGTGTACGAAGCCGGCGAGCTCGCTGAGCTCCGTGACGTGGCGGGCAGGCTCGTCCGGCTCGTGCGGCCTCGTGATCCACTCGAGGTCGGCCGGCGTGAGGACGCGACTGCTCATCGAGGCGAGTGTAGATGGGTCTGCTGGGGCCGGCCGGTAACCTCGGTCGATGACCAGCATCACCGCGCGGACAACGCTCGTCGGCATCCTCGGCTGGCCCGTGGAGCACTCGTTGTCGCCGCGGATGCAGAACGCCGCCTTCGCCGCGCTCGGGCTCGACTGGGCGTATGTGCCGCTACCCGTGCCTCCCGAGCAAGTGGGCGACGCCGTGCGCGGCTTGCAGGCGCTCGGCTTCGCCGGAGCCAACGTCACGATCCCGCACAAGACAGCTGTCATCCCCTACTGCGACGAGATCGAGGCCGAAGCTGCCGACGCCGACTCGGTGAACACGCTCGTCGTCCGTGACGGGCGGATTCACGGCTCGAGCACGGACATCCTCGCCTTGCGCCGGGCCGTAGACGTCGCGGGAAAGCGGGTGCTCGTGCTCGGCAGGGGTGGGGCCGCGAAAGCCGCGGCTGCTGCCTACACGGGCGCCGCCGACGTGACGCTCGTCTCGCGCCGCGACCCCGCATGGCCGCCCCCGGCTGGGGATGTGGATGTCGTCGTCAACTGCACGCCCTTGAAGGACGAGATGCCGGTCAGGGTCGAGGCTCGGCACGCGGTCGTGGACATGGCGTACCTGACGGACGGGCGCGAGACGGCACTCGTGGCCGCCGCGCGGGCCGCGGGGTGCGGGACGGTCGTCGACGGGCTCGACCTTCTCCTCTCGCAGGGAGCGGCGTCGTTCTCCGCCTGGACCGGCGAGGCGGCGCCCGTCGAGGCCATGCGCGCGGCGCTCCGCGCGTGATGCGGAAGCTCGGTGCCTTAGCATCGATGCTCGCGGCCGGGCTGACCGTCGCAGCACTGGCCGGCCCGGATGGCGCACGAACGGCGGCCGCCGCGGGCTGGGAGCGCTGCGGCTCGCTCGAGTGCCGAACACTCCGCGTGCCGCTCGACCACGCACATCCTGCGCGCGGCACGCTTCGCCTCGAGATCGCCCGCATCCGCGCGCGCGACCGCGGCCGTCGCGTCGGCTCGCTCGTCCTCAACCCGGGCGGTCCCGGTGCTTCCGGCATCCAGCTCCTGCGGAGCGCGCGCGACTTCCTGCCGGACGAGTTGCTCGAGCGCTTCGACATCGTCTCCTTCGACCCTCGCGGTGTCGGCTCCAGCGGCGGGCTCGGCTGCTCGGTCGGCAGCGACCGGCTCTACGCGATCGACCACGCGAGCCAGATCCTGCCGCCGACACAGATCGATCGCCAGCTCGCCCAGGCGATCGCGCCCTGCCTCACGCGGCACCGGCGCACGTTGCCACATCTCGGGACCGTGAACACCGCTCGTGATCTCGACCGGATCCGATCGCTTGTCGGCGACGCGGGGCTGACCTACCTCGGGTGGTCGTACGGCACGATCCTCGGCGCGGTGTACGCGGAGCTGTTCCCGAAACGCGTGCGCGCGCTGGTGCTCGACGGTGCGGCGCCCGCCGGCGTGGGCTGGCGTGAGATCTCGACCAGGCAGGCAGGCGCCGTGGAGCGGGCTCTTCGCACCTACTTTGCGTGGTGCACCCGAACCGGCTGCCGGCTGGATCGCCCGGAGCGGGCGTGGCGGCAGGCGGTCGCCCGCCTCCGCCGCGAGCCGCTGACGCTGGACGGGCGCCGGCTCTACGTCGGCCACCTCGTGTCGGCGCTGTACGCCAGCCTGCTGAGCGGTGAGGCGGGCTACTCGACGCTCTCACGCGTGATCGCCGGGGTGCTCGACGGCGACGGTCGCTGGCTGGCCGCTGTCGCCGACTCACTCGGCACCGACGAGGAGACGGCCGCGCTGTATGCGATCGACTGCGCCGATACGCTCGAACGCCCCACGACGAGAGAGGTGCTCGCGCTCTCCGACGCGCTCCGCAAGAGATATCCGCTAGTCGGCTGGGGCCTCGCTGCCGCGTGTCCTTCCGGCTGGCCGCTTCCCGCGACGCAGCTTCCCGACGTGGACGGATCGGGGAGCGCTCCGATCCTCGTGATCGGCACCACAGGCGATGCGGCCACCCCGTATGTGTGGGCGCGACGGGTCGCGCGTGAGCTCGACAGCGGGGTGCTGCTCACCTGGCGGGGCGCGACCCACACCGCGTTTCCGGCCGGGTCGCAGTGCCTCGACGGAACGGTGGTGCGTTACCTGGTGGAGGCGAAGGCCCCGGCGCCGCGAACATGCGGACGATGATTCCCGCCCGGCAACTACCCTAGGGCCATGCCGCTCTCATTGGTCAGTGCCGGGGAATCACACGGTCCCGCGCTCGTCGCGGTCGTGACCGGTCTGCCGGCGGGCCTCGAGCTCGACCGCGCGGCGATCGACGCCGACCTGCGACGCCGACAGGAGGGGTACGGCCGCAGCCCGAGGCAGAAGCTCGAGACCGACGTCGTCGAGGTGCTGTCGGGCCTCCGCCACGCGCGGACGCTGGGCACACCGCTGACCCTCGTCGTCCGCAACAAGGATCACGCCAACTGGCCGTGGGGGATGAGCCCGTGGGCCCCGGAGGACGAGCCTGAAGGGAAGGGCACGAAGCCTGTCACCCTGCCGCGCCCCGGGCATGCCGACCTTGCCGGCGTTCTCAAGTACGACCACGACGACGTGCGGAACGCCCTCGAGCGCGCGAGCGCACGCCATACCGCGGCACACGTCGCGGCAGGAGCGGTCGCGAAGGCGCTGCTGGCCACGATCGGGATCGCCGTTGCCGGCCGCCCGGTCGAGATCGGAGGCCAGACGAGCGAGCAGGGTATGCGCGACGTCACCGACGAGGCCCGCAAGGATCGGGACACACTCGGCGGCATCGTCGAGGTGACCGCAACCGGGCTCGTTCCCGGACTCGGCAGCTACGCCGAGAAGAGCGACCGTCTCGACGCCCGGCTGGCGGCGGCGCTGATGGGGATTCAGGCGGTGAAAGCCGTCGAGGTCGGCGACGGGCTCGATCTCGCTCGCCGCCGAGGTACCGCTGCTCACGACGAGATCGACCCGGGCCTCCGTCGCCGCACGAACCGTGCGGGCGGCCTCGAGGCCGGGATCACGAACGGCGAGCCGCTTGTCGTGCGGGCCGCGATGAAGCCACTGCCGACACTGATGCGACCGCTCGACTCGGTCGACCTCGCGACCGGCGAGCCCGCCCAGGCGCTTGTCGAACGCTCCGACGTGCAGGCCGTGGAGGCACTCGCGGTCGTGGCCGAGGCCGCGGTCGCCTTCGAGCTCGCCAGGGCCTCCCTGGAGAAGTTCGGTGGCGATACCGTCGGTGACTTCCGGGCCGGGCACGCGCACTACCTGCAGCGGATCTCCGGCCGGTGGCTGCCGCGCTGAACGCGCTCGGGCGTCACATCGCGCTCGCCGGCTTCATGGGCGCGGGCAAGTCCACGCTCGGACCAGTCGTCGCCGAGCGCATCGGTCGCGCCTTCCGGTCGGCCGACGCCGAGCTCGAGGCCAGGGCCGGCAGGACGATCGCCGAGATCTTCGCAGTGGACGGCGAGGCGGTCTTCCGCGCCCTCGAAGAGCAGGTGGTCGCCGACCTGCTCGCCGCCGGAGAGCCTGCGGTGATCGAGCTCGGCGGTGGCGCGGTGACCTCGGCCGCGACCCGGGAGCTCCTGCGGCGCAGCGCGTTCACGGTGCTCGTGGAGATCGGGCTCGACGAGGCGTGGCGCCGAGCCGAAGGCAGCGGCCGGCCGCTTGCCCTGGACTCGGAGCGCTTCGCAGCGCTCTACGAGGAGCGTCAGCCGGTATACGAGGCGGTGGCCGACGGCCACGCGCGCGACGCCGATGGAGTGGTGCTTGCCGCCGCCGGCGTGCACGTCGAGACGGGCGCCCTCGAGCAGCTCGGCGAGCACGTGCCCGGTACGGGGCCGGTGGAGGTCGTGATCGACCGGCACGTCTCGGGGATCCACGGCGTGACGGTGCAGCTGGGCCTCGGTTCGCGAGACGTGGCCGTCCACGAGGTGCCGCAGGGGGAGCCCGCGAAGACGGCGGCAGTGCTGGAGAGGCTCTGGAGCGCCTTCCGCGTCGGCCGTGACGGCATGATCGTCGGCGTCGGCGGTGGAGCCACCACCGACGTTGCGGGGTTGGCTGCCGCCACCTACATGCGCGGCGTCCCGTGGACTGCCGTGCCGACCACGCTCGTCGGCCAGGTCGACGCCGGCCTGGGCGGCAAGACCGCGATCGACCTTCCGGGCGCGAAGAACATCGTCGGCGCGTTCCACTGGCCCGCGCGGGTGGTGGTCGACCCGGCCGTGCTCACCACCCTCCCGGAGGGAGAGCGTCTGAACGGGATGGCGGAGGTCGTGAAGACCGGGCTGCTCGCGGGCGCCCCACTGTGGGAGCTCGGCGACCGGGAGCTCGTGAGTCGCTGCTGCGCCTACAAGGCAGCGGTGTGCCTCCGCGACCCGTACGACCAGGGTTTCCGCAACGTGCTCAACCTGGGCCATACCTTCGCCCACGCGCTCGAGGCCGCCGCCGGCTACGAGCTCTCACATGGGCGGGCGGTGGCACTCGGGCTTACCGCGGCGCTCCGTCTGAGCGGCCTCGACGAGGAGCGCCGCATGGTCGAGTCCGTGCTCTCACCAGAGAAGGCGGCGGTCGATCGCGACGCCGCGTGGGCGGCTCTGCAACGGGACAAGAAGGCAACAGGAGGGAGCCCACGTCTCGTGCTGCTGGACGCGCCCGGCCGCCCACGCCACTGTGTCGAGGTCGATCCGGGAGACGTCCGCCGCGCGCTCGACGAGCTCATCGCATAGGTTCTGCTCACTGATGCGCGTAGATGTCCTCAACGGCGTGAACCTCGACATGCTGGGCCGCCGTGACCCGGGCATCTACGGAGACCGGTCGCTGCAGGATCTGGAGTCGCAGATCTACGCGTGGGCGCGCGATCTGGGCGTGCACACTCGCTGCCGGCAGACCAACCACGAGGGTGAGTACGTCGAGTATCTCCACGCAGCCGTCGACACGGCCGATGCGATCGTGCTCAACCCGGGAGCGTGGACGCACTACTCGTGGGCGATCCGCGAGGCCGCGGCGATCTTCGACGGGCCGGTCGTCGAGGTTCATCTGTCCGATGTCGACGCCCGCGAGGAGTGGCGCCGGCAAAGCGTGATCGAAGGCATCACCACCCATCGCATCACGGGTCGCGGCTTCGAGGGGTACCGCGACGCCCTTCTCCACCTCAAGGAGACGCTCTCGTGACCCGCCTCGAACGACTCGGCGGCACGCTCGAGCGTCCGCTGCTCGTGACCACCCCGAGCAACGTCGTCTATCTCACCGGATTCCACAGCTCGAACTGCGCGCTCGTCGTGCAGCCGGGCGGCGAGACGGGGCTGTACACCGACTTCCGGTACGCCGACTCCGCGCGAGGCGTTCCGGGCGTCGCGTTCGAGCAGACGAAGCGCGACGTGATCTCGGCGCTCGGCGAGCGGCTGTCCGGCACGGAGCTCGAGATCGAAGCCGCCAACGTCACCGTCGCGGCTCACGGCGTGCTCGCGGGCGCCGGCGTCCAGCTCGTGCCCGGCGGCGGGCAGGTCGAGAGGTTGCGCGCGATCAAGGAGCCCGGCGAGATCGAGGCGATCCGCAAGGCGTGCGCCATCTCCGACCGGGTGTACGCCGAGCTTGCCCGGGAGCAGCTATCCGGGCGCACCGAGCGGGAGGTCGCGTGGTGGCTGGAACGCCGCTTCCGTGACGAGGGCGCCGAGGCGATGGCGTTCAACTGCATCGTCGCCTCGGGGCCGAACGGTGGCAAGCCTCACGTGATGCCCGGAGAGCGCATCATCGGGAGGGCCGAGCTCGTCACGATCGACATGGGCTGCGTCGTCCGCGGCTACCGCTCCGACTGCACGCGGACGTTCGCGACCGGTCCCGTCGGCGCAGAGCTGGCGGAGATCTACGAGCTGTGCCGGGCGGCGCAGCTCGACGGGCTGGCGGCGATACGAGCGGGTGTGACCGGC
>JBJXGY010000060.1:0-36240 GCA_046160185.1 Gaiella sp.
ACGCCGAGCTGCTCGGTCTCTCGGCGCAGCCCCCGGGCGATGCGCAGCAGTACTGGACGCAACTCGTTCGCCAGCGCCACGGTCTGTTCATGAGCCTGGACAATCATTATCCTGGCTAAGTATATCGCAATCGGGCAAGATTGCGAGCATGGCCTGGGATTCGCTCACACCCGAGCAGCGCGGGATCCGCGATCTCGTGCGTTCGCTGGCGCGCGAGCACATCGCGCCGCGTGCCGCGGAGATCGACGAGTCGCACGAGTTTCCGTGGGACGTCGTCGAGCTCTTCCGTGAGCACGGGCTCTTCGGACTTTTCCTCGACGAGCAGGAGGGCGGTGTCGGGGCGGGTCAGCTCGCCGCGCTGATCGCGATCGAGGAGGTCTCGCGCGTCTGTGCCTCCTCGGGGATCATCCTCGCCGTCCAGGACCTTGGGACGCTGGCCCTGAAGCTCTCCGGGTCGGCGGACCAGAAGCGGAGGTACCTGGCCAAGCTGGCATCGGGCGAGTGGCTCGGCGCCTATGCGCTCACCGAGGCCGGCTCGGGCTCGGACTCGGCGGCCATGCGTACGACCGCTCGCCGCGAAGGTGATGAGTACGTGCTCGACGGCGGTAAGCGGTTCATCACCAACGCGGGTGTCGCCAAGCTCTACACCGTCTTCGCCAAGACCGATCCCTCCGCCCGGCACAAGGGGATCAGCGCCTTCCTCGTCGAGGCCGAGACGCCGGGCTTCTCGGTCTCCCGGCTCGAGCCGAAGATGGGCATCGCCGGCTCCACCACCGGCGAGCTCGTCTTCGACGGCGCGCGCGTGCCCCTGGAGAACTGTCTCGGAGACGAGGGCACCGGCTTCGTGCTCGCGATGCGGGTGCTCGATCGCTCGCGTGCCGGTGTCGCGGCACAGGCGCTCGGCATCGCCCAGGGCGCCGTCGATTACGCGCTCGAGTACGCGAAGTCGCGAGAGACGATGGGCCGGCCGATCGTCCAGCACCAGCTGATCGCCGCCAAGCTCGCTGACATGGAGACGAAGACGGAGGCCGCGCGCGGCCTGCTCTACCGCTTCGGGCGCATGGTCGACGACGGCGTGCCCGAGCTCGAGCTGACGAAGGCCTCGGCGATGGCCAAGCTCTATTGCGGTGACGTGGCGATGGAGGTGGCGACAGACGCCGTACAGATCCTCGGCGGCTACGGCTACATCAAGGAGTACCCGGTCGAGCGCTTCATGCGCGACGCGAAGATCACGCAGATCTACGAGGGCACGCAGGAGATCCAGCGGCTCGTGATCGCGCGGGAGATGGTGAAGGAGCTACGCGGGTAGGGCGCGCTGCGCGCGGACTCGCTTCGCGCATTCCTCGATGACCGTCGCGGCGCGCTCCCCGTCGGCGAGCGTGGTCTTCCACGAGGAGACGCTGATGCGCATTGCCGTACCGCCGGCCCATTGCGTCGGGCCGCACCAGATACGACGGTCTCGCTGGATCTCCGCGATCAGCGCTTCCGTGGTCGCAGCATCTTCGAGCCGCACCAGCACCTGGTTGAGGACGACGTCGTTGAGGATCGTGAGCCCGGCCTCGCGGAGGCGGTCGGCGATCAGCGCGGCGACAGACGAGCTGCGCTGCACCAGTTCGGCCACGCCGTCCCGCCCGAGCGTGCGCAACACCGACCACACCTCGAACTGGCGTGCGCGCTGGGACGACTGCGGCGTGTGGTGCATGGCGTCGAAGCTCTCGCCGGCCGGGACGTACCCTGCCGCGGCCGAGAACGTCCGTCGAAGCGCGGCCGGGTCGCGTACGACGGCGATGCCACAGTCGTAGGTGACGTTCAACCACTTGTGCGCGTCTGTCGCCCAGGAGTCCGCCCGCACGAGCCCTTGCACGAGGTGGCCGCGCGTGGGATCGGCAAGCGCCCACAGCCCGAAGGCGCCGTCGACGTGGAGCCAGCCCCGGCGGGCGACCGTCCAGTCGGCCACCGCCTCGAACGGGTCGAACGCACCGGTGTTGACCTCGCCCGCCTGCGCGCAGACCAGTACCGGGCCATCGACGCCGGGCACGTCGCCGAGCCGATCCGCCCGCATGCGGCCCTGATCGTCAGTCGGGACCGTATGCACGCGAGAGCGGCCGAGCCCAACCAGCCCGAGAGACTTGCTGAGTGTGCTGTGACGGTGAGCTCCGACCACCACCTGGATCTCGGGAGCGCCGAACAGCCCATGCTCCTGGACGTCCCAGCCGCGGGCAGCGAGCAATGCGTCCCGTGCCGAGGCGAGACAGGCGGCATTGGCCACCGTGGCGCCGGTGACGTAGGCGATCGCCGCCTCTGGCGGGAGGCCGAGCAGGTCGAGCAGCCAGTGCCGCGTGGTCTCGTGGACGGCGGCGGCTGCTGGGGACATCACCGGCAGCGCCGTGTTCTGGTCCCAGGCGCTCGCCAGAAATGCGGCACCGAGCGCTACGGGGTACGTGGCGCCGGTGACGAACCCGAAGTAGTGCGGGCCGGTGGACGCCATCGTGGCCGGGCCGGCCACGTCGTGGAGCAGGCGCAGCGTCTGCTCGGGATCCGAGCCCGCAGTCGGCAGCGGCTCGTCGAAAGCAGCGAGGGCAGCAAGACCTGCCTCGGTGGGGGCGACCGGTCTGTTGTCCACACCGGCGACGGCATCGATCGCCAGCTCGGCCGCGAGGCGAAGCAGCGGGTCGCTCACACCTGTGCTTGCCCCCAGAGCCGGTATCCGTTCTCGCGGATCCCGCCTCGGGAACATCCCTGAAGCGGCCGCTGGCGCGGCCGGCGCCAACGACGCGACGCAAGGCGAACGGTTGACACAGGGCGTCTCACGCGCCCGACCCTACAGACCGAGTGCTCTACTCGACCAATTCGAGGATGGTGGCGTTGGCCATGCCGCCGCCCTCGCACATCGTCTGCAGGCCGTAGCGGATGCCCTCCCGGCGCATGTGGTGCAGCATCGTCGTCATGATCCGCGCGCCGGAGGCGCCGAGCGGATGCCCGAGCGCGATCGCGCCGCCGAGCGGGTTCAGCTTCGCCTCGTCCGCCCCGATGTCGGCGAGCCAGGCGAGCGGCACCGAGGCGAACGCCTCGTTGACCTCGAAGACGCCGATCTCGTCGAGGTCGAGCCCGCTGCGGGCCAGCACCTTCTCGGTGGCCGGCATCGGGGCGGTGAGCATGATGTTCGGGTCGGCTCCGGCGAGTGCCACCGAGTGGACGCGGCCGAGCGGCTGCAGCCCGAGGGCGGCCGCCTTTTCCGGCGTCGCCAGGAGCAGCGCGGCGGCGCCGTCCGAGATCTGCGAGCTGTTGCCCGCGTGCAGGACGCCGTCCTCGCGAAACGCGGGCTTCAGGCCGGCGAGCGTCTCGAGCGTACCCCCACGCCGTACGCCCTCGTCGGCGCGCAGCTCGGAGCCGCCGGCGAGCGGGACGGGGACGACCTCCTCGTCGAAGGCGCCTGCGTCCTGGGCGGCGGCGGCCTTCTCCTGGGAGGCAAGCGCGAACTCGTCGAGCTGCACCCGCGAGAGCCCCCAGCGCTCCGCGATCATCTCCGCGCCGAGGCCCTGGTTGGGAAAGCTCGATCCGTAGCGGTCGGTATACGCCTCGCCGAGCGGCGATCCCGCGGCGAACGGCGAGCCCATCGGCACGCGCGACATCGACTCCACACCGCCGGCGACGGCGAGGTCGTAGTGACCCGCGGTCACCCCGGCCGCGGCGAAATGCACGGCCTGCTGCGAGGACCCGCATTGCCGGTCGACGGTGGTGCCCGGCACCGACTCGGGCCAGCCGGCGGAGAGCACGGCGGTCCGTGCGATGTCGAAGGTCTGCTCGCCGATCTGGCTGACACAGCCCCACACCACGTCGTCGATCTCGGCCGGATCGACGCCCGCGCGCGAGACCAGCGCGTCGAGCACGAGTGCCGACAGATCGGCCGGATGCACTCCGGCGAGCGCGCCGTTCCGCCGCCCCGTGGGTGTGCGGACGGCGCCGACGATCAGCGCCACGCCGGTACTCAGGTCGGCCCCCAGAGCCTGGGGCTCCCCGGAAGCGGGAGGTCGCCGATCATGTCGGCGACTCTACCGGTAGAGCGGCAGCACGAGTCCGTTGCTCAGGCCGGGAGAGACCTTCTTACCCCGACGCGACGCGGCCTCGTTGCAGGGTGATCCAGCCGAGGCTGGAGAGGCCGGGAAGCTTGTACTTCAACTGGCCTCCGCGACATTGAAACGGGGTTGGGCCTCCGCCGGGAATACGGGTCGTCTTTGGCGGCGGCGGCGTTGCCGAGCGCCCTCCGGTGGTCAGGCGGGTGAACTCCACCGTCGACTCGCCGGGTCCGAGGCGTATCGCACCACGCGTGGCGGTGTACGGCTGCAGGCTGAAGAACCGCCCCACAGCCGTGGTCGTGATTCCGCCGATGCTCGACTGGAGCACGAACTTCGTCGTGCCGTATTGGAAGGCGCCGTCCTGGAAGATCATGTAGAGCTTCGACCTGAACTCGTAGGGGCCGGGAACGAGGCTCTTCAGCACGCGCTCCGACTCGGCGGTGGTCGCGACCCAGCTGCCGCGCAGACAGGCGGGCGAGTTCGGTGCTCCCGGCAGCGAGCGCGCGAGCGCGGACTGGGAGACTGCGGCGATCGCGGCGACCAGGCTGACAAGGGTCAGCATCCTCACGGCACGGCTCATGCTGGTTCCTCCTCCGACGTGTCGCTTCAGGGTAGACACCGGTACGGCCGGCGTCGATCCCTCGAATGCGTACGGGCTACATTCAGCGCGTGACCGCGCACGGGCTCGTGACTCCGCAGGAAGCGGTCGCGCACATCCGCTCGGGCGACACCGTGATGGTCGGCGGGTTCGGCCTGGTGGGTGCGCCGCTCGCGCTGATCGACGCGCTTGTCGAGTCGTCGGATGCGACCGACCTCACGATCGTCTCGAACAACATCGGCGAGCCGGGTCGCGGGCTCGGGTTGCTTCTGCGGCAAGGCCGGATCCGGCGCGGGATCTCCTCGTACTTCACGTCGAACCCCGAAGCCGTGGCCGCCGTCAACGCAGGCGAGATCGAGGCCACGCTGCTGCCGCAAGGTACCTTCGCGGAAGCGATCCGGGCCGGCGGCGCGGGGCTTGGCGGCTTCTTCACCCCGGTCGGCGCCGGCACCCTGCTGGCCGAAGGCAAGGAGCAGCGCGAGCTCGAAGGGGTTCTGCACGTGCTCGAGCCGCCGCTCCGTGCGGACGTCGCGCTCGTGCGTGCGGCGCGCGCCGACGAGCTCGGCAACCTCTGGTACCGCCGGACGGCGAGGAACTTCAACCCGTTGATGGCCACCGCCGCGCGCCTGACGATCGCCGAAGCGGGCGAGATCGTTCCGGTCGGGATGCTCGAAGCGGAGTCGATCGCGACCCCACACCTCTTCGTCGACCACCTCGTCCAGGGGAGACCGCGCGCATGAGACGCCCTGTGTCAACCGTCCGTCTCGCGTTTCGGAGCAGCGGACGGCCGCGTCAGCGGCCGCTTCAGGGCTTTTCCCGAGCCGGGGGCCGCGGGAGCGGGTTCCGGCTCTGGGGGCAAGCGTGAGCGACCCGAAGCAGGTGATCGCGGCGCGGGCAGCCGTCGAGCTGAGGGCGGGCGAGATCGTGAACCTCGGGATCGGCATTCCCAACCTGGTGCCCGGCTTCCTCCCGCCCGACACGGGCGTGTTCGTGCACACGGAGAACGGACTGCTCGGCGTCGGTCCCCGCCCGGGCGAGGGCGAGCTCGACGAGGATGTGATCGATGCTGCCAAGCGGCCGGTGACGGCGCTGCCGGGCGCCTCGTACTTCGACAGCGCGGACAGCTTCGCGATGATCCGGGGCGGCCACATCGACGTGGCTGTGCTCGGTGCCTTGCAGGTGAGCGAAACCGGCGACATCGCCAACTGGGCGGTGCCCGGGCGCGACGTGCTCGGTGTCGGCGGGGCCATGGATCTCGTGGTCGGGGCGCGGAAGGTGATCGTGACCATGACCGCGACCGCCTCCGACGGATCGCCCAAGCTCGTACCGGAATGCACGTACCCGCTCACCGCGCGCGGGTGCGCGGACGTCGTCGTCACCGAGCAGGCGGTGTTCCGGCTCCGCGGGGACGAGCTGTGGCTGACCGAGCTGCTCGACGGAGCGACCATCGACGCCGTCCGCGCTTCGACGACCGCGGCCTTCGGCGTCGACCTCGCCGGTCCCTGAGACACACCTGCCATCTCATCGCCTCGCGGGGGGCAAGAACGGGAGGCAACCATCAGCGCCGGCCTCGACGCGTCGCGGTACCGTGGGCACTCCGTGAGGCGCACCGTCGTCATCTCCGCCGTTCGCACGCCAATCGGCCGCTACAGCGGTGCGCTTTCGGGCGTACGGCCCGATGATCTCGCGGCGCTCGCCGTGAGCGCAGCGGTCGAGCGCTCGAGGATCGACCCTGCCGAGATCGAGGACGTCTGGCTCGGCTGTGCCAACCAGGCGGGCGAGGACAACCGCAACGTCGCACGCTTTGCCGCGCTGCTGGCGGGGCTGCCGGAGACCGTGGCCGGGGTCACGGTCAACCGCCTGTGCGCGTCGGGCCTCGCCGCCACCGTGGCCGCCTGCCATGCGGTGATGGCCGGTGACGCCGAGGTCGTGGTCGCGGGTGGCGTGGAGTCGATGTCCAGGGCGCCGTTCGTGACGGCCAAGCCCGACGCTGCGTTCCCACGCGGCGATCGCACGCTGCACGACACGACCCTCGGGTGGCGCTTCGTCAACCCGAGGTATGCCGAGAGGTGGTCGCACGAGGCGATGGGGGAGACCGGCGAGAACGTGGCCGAGCGCTGGGGCATCTCCCGGGAAGATCAAGACGCCTTCGCGCACGCCTCTCAGCAGAGATGGGCGGCAGCGCAGGCGGCAGGCCGTTTCGCCGACGAGATCGTCGCGATCGAGGATGTGGACACGGACGAGCACCCGCGCCCGGACGCGGCACTCGAGAAGCTGGCCACCCTCAAACCCGCCTTCCGGGAGGGCGGCACCGTGACGGCCGGCAACGCGAGCGGCATCAACGATGGCGCAGCCGCGATGGTGATCACCACCGAAGACCGCGCTCGCGCGCTCGGTGTCGAGCCGCTCGGCACGTTCGCCGGCTCGGCGGTCGCAGGTGTCGATCCGGCGGTAATGGGCATCGGGCCGGTGCCGGCCGTGCGCCGGCTGCTCGAGCGGGCTGGGCTCACCGTGGCCGACCTCGACCTTGTGGAGCTGAACGAGGCGTTCGCTTCGCAGTCGCTCGCGGTGATCCGAGAGCTCGGCCTCGACGAGGGGAGGGTCAACGTCAACGGCGGCGCGATCGCGCTCGGCCATCCGCTCGGCATGAGCGGCGCCCGGCTCGTCGTCAGCCTGCTGCACGAGCTCCGGCGCCGCCGCGGGCGGTACGGGCTCGCCACGCTGTGCGTCGGCGTCGGCCAGGGCCAGGCGGCGCTCTTCTCGCGTTCGTAGCGCGCGGGTCGCCGGCGGGCGGGACTCGCGGCTCGGGTTGCCCGCACGCTCGGGGGAATCCCCTGAAGCGGCCGCCGGCGCGGCGGCGGTGTCAAGCGGTCTCTCACCGGCCTCTCACGGCGACCGTCTACGGTGTCGCGATGCCACTCATCGCCGCCCGCGGCCTGACCAAGCGCTACGGCGCCGTCGTCGCGCTGCACGACCTGGAGCTCGCGCTCGAGCCCGGCGTGATCGGCCTGGTCGGCGCCAACGGAGCCGGCAAGAGCACGCTGATCAAGATCCTGCTCGGCCTGCTGCAGCCGAGCGGCGGCTCGGCGGAGCTGTTCGGGCTCGACGTGGTGCGCGACGGCCTCGCCGTGCGGCAGCTCACCGGGTACATGCCCGAGCACGACTGCCTGCCCCTCGAGATCAGCGCCACCGAGTTCGTGGCGCACATGGCGCGGGTCAACGGGCTCCCCCGTGCCGCTGCCCGTGAGCGCACGGCCGAGACGCTCCGTCACGTGGGGTTGTTCGAGGAGCGCTACCGCGAGATGCGCGGCTACTCGACGGGCATGCGACAACGCGTCAAGCTGGCGCAGGCGCTCGTACACGACCCGAAGCTGATGTTGCTCGACGAGCCGACGAACGGGCTCGATCCGGCCGGGCGGGACGAGATGCTCGACCTGATCGGTCGCATCGGCCGCGACTTCGGCATCTCCATCCTCATGTCGTCGCATCTGCTCACCGAGATCGAGCGCGTCTGCGAGTACCTCGTGCTGATCGAGGGCGGCCGGCTCGTGGAAGCCGGCCGGCTCGGCAGCTTCACGGAGCGCACCGGCGTGCTCACCGTCGAGGTCGAGGGCTCCGCCGCCCAGCTCACCGAGCTGCTCCGCAGCCAGGGCTTCGAGGCGACCGGCAATGCCAGGACGCTCGAAGTGGTGCTCGCCGGCGAGCGCGTGTACGACGCCATCCGCGACGGTGCGGCCGAGCTCTCGCTCGGTCTCGTACGGATCGAGCAGGGGCGCAGGCAGCTCGAGGATCTGTTCCGGGACGACGAGGGAGCGAGCGATGTCGACCACGCCTGAGGGTGGCCCGCCCACGTCGAGCAGCATCTTCGACCTCGGATACCGGCGCTACGAGGGAGGACGCACCGGGCGGGCCGGGACGCTGCTCACGCTGTACGTCCATGCGCTCCGCAGCGGATTCGGCCTGGGGCGACGCACGAGCAGCAAGATCTTCCCTTTCCTGTTCGCGATCTTCGCGTTCGTCCCGGCCGTGATCCAGCTCGGTGTCGCCGCGATCGTCAGCGGTGTCGACGAGCACATCGATCTCTTCAAGCACGAGGACTACTTCAGCTACGTGCAGATCGTGCTCGTGCTGTTCTGTGCCACCGTGGCACCCGAGCTCGTCGGGCGTGACCAGCGCAGTCGACTGCTCACGCTCTACTTCTCCCGCTCCGTCTCCCGTCTCGACTACGTGCTCGCCAAGTTCGCGGCGGTGATCAGCGCCATGCTCGTGCTCACGCTTGGCCCCCAGGCGCTGCTCTTCGTGGGCAACGGCATGGCCGGGGACGACCTTGCCGGCTACCTGTCCGCCAACGTTGACCTCGTCCTCCCGATCCTCGCCGGCTCGCTCGTGCTGTCTGCTGCAATCGGCGCGGTCGGGCTCGTGATCGCCGCATACCTGCCACGCCGCGCCTACGCGACCGCCGCCATCGTCGGGTCGTTCGTGCTCACGCTCGCCGCGGCCAACATCCTCATGGAGACCGCAGATACGGCGATCGCCCGCTTCTCGCTGCTGGTCAGCCCCCTCGCCTGGGACGGCATGATCGACTGGTTCTTCGGCGTCGAGCCCGGACAAGGCGATGTCCTCGGCGACGCCGGGTTCGGCGGTTGGGTCTATCTCCTCGCGAGCCTGGTGATGATCCTGGCCGGCTTCCTGCTCACGCTCGTTCGCTTTCGGCGGGTCTCGGCGTGACTGAGCTTCCCGCGAATGGAGCGACCGGCGCGACCGTCGTCCTCGAGCAGGTCTCCCGCTGGTACGGGAACGTGGTCGCCGTCAACGGCATCTCGTTCGCGATCGAGCCGGGCATCACCGGCCTGCTCGGGCCGAACGGCGCCGGCAAGAGCACTCTCCTGCACATGCTGTCGGGCCTTCTCAAGCCGTCGGCGGGCAACGTCACCGTGCTCGGTGCGCCGGCCTGGCAGAACCCGAGCCTGTACCGCGAGCTCGGCCTCGTGCCGGAGCGCGAGGCGGTGTACGGCTCGCTCACGGGATTCGAATTCGTCCGCCTCAGCGCCGTGCTACAGGGTGTCGCCGACCCCGACGGGGCCGCGAGGCGCGCGATCGGCATCGTCGAGCTGGAGACGGCTGCGGGCCGCGCGACGGCCGGATACTCGAAGGGCATGAAGCAACGCATCAAGGTCGCCGCGGCGCTCGTCCACGATCCGCAGGTGCTGCTCCTCGACGAGCCGTTCAACGGCGCCGATCCCCGCCAGCGACTGCACCTGATGGAGCTGCTGCGCCGGCTGGCTGCCGAGGGCCGCACGATCGTCTTCTCCTCCCACATCCTGGAGGAGGTCGAACGCCTGGCCGAGCGTGTGCTCGTGGTGGTCGGAGGCAGGCTCGCTGCCTCCGGCGACTTCCGCGAGATCCGGCGGCTGATGACCGATCGGCCGCACACCTTCACGCTACGCACGTCCGACGACCGGCAGCTGGCCGCGGCGCTTCTCGGGCACGAGAGCGTGCTCGGGGTCGAGCTGCAGGACGGGCGGCTCTCCGTCCGCACGACGGAGCTTCGCGCCTTCGCGCTTTCGCTCCCTGCGATCGCGCGCGCATGCGGAGTCACCGTTCGCGAGCTACGGCCCAGCGACGAGTCGCTCGAGGACGTGTTCGCCTACCTGGTGGGGTCATGATCGCAGTCATCGCCCGGCTCACCGTCCGTCAGCTGCTGGGACGCGGGCGCACGTTGTTGATGGCCGGGGTCGCGTTGCTGCCGATCGTGCTCGCAGTCGTCTATCGCGCCGGGAGCGAGGACGGCGACCAGCAGCGATGGGTCGCACGGGTGTTGTTCGAGGGGCTCGTGGTGACATCGCTCCTGCCGCTGGCTGCGCTCGTGTTCGGGACGGCGGCACTCGGTGCGGAGATCGAGGACGGCACCGCCGTCTATCTCCTCACCAAGCCGATCGCCCGCAGCCGGATCATCGTCGCCAAGGTGGTCGCCGCCTGGTTCGCGACGTCGATCACGGTTGTCGTGTCAGGCGTCGCAGCCGGCGCGATCGGGCTGGCGGGTGCCTTCGACGCCAGGCTGCTCGGTGGCTTCGCGGGCGCCCTCGTCGCCGGCAGCCTCGTCTATACCTCGCTCTTCGTCCTGCTCAGCGTCGCCACGAGCCGCGCGTTGATCGCCGGGCTGGCGTACGTGTTCGTCTGGGAGGGTCTCGTCAACGGGCTCTTTGCCGGCACGCGCCTGCTCAGCGTGCGCCACTACACGCTGGCGGTGGCCGATCTGGTCGCCGGCGTGCCGGGCGCGGTGTTCGACGCGAAGCTCGCCGCGACACCTGCGGTCGCTCTCGTGGTCGTCGTCTGCGCCGCCTCTCTCTGGCTTGCGGTTCGCCGGTTGCGACGGTTCGAGATCGGCGAGACGACCTGACACGACACCCGTCGCCCGTCAGGCGACGACGGGCGCGTTGGGGTCGAGTTCGCCGGCCTGCGGCCGGACGAACAGCAGCGTGAGGGCGACACCGACGGCGGCGAACACGGCGAGAACCCAGAAGGCCCGCTGGTAGCCGCTCGTAAAAGCCGCCGCCTCGGCGCCGCCCTTCGCCAGCAGGTCTTGCGCTCGACTGATGAAGATGGACGAGGCGATGGCAACACCAAGCGCACCCCCGATCTGCTGCGAGGTGTTGAGCAAACCGGACGCGACTCCAGCTTCCTGCGGTGCAACCCCGGCCAGGGCCGCGATGGAGACCGGAATGAAGGACAGCGCGAGCCCGAAGCCGACCATCAGGTAGCCGGGTAGCAGATCGGGCCAGAAACTCCCGGCGACCGGAATCTGGGTGTACCACACCATTCCTCCCAGCAGCAGGGCGAGCCCGAGCGCCATCACCGGTCGCGGGCCGATGCGCGTGGTCAGCGCCTGCGCGAGCCCGGCAACGAGGACGACGGTGCCCGCGGTCGCGAGGAAGGTGACTCCGGTGCGCAGCGCCGAGTAGCCGAGCACGTTCTGCACGTACAGCGTGAGCACGAAGAAGTTGGAGAACACCACCGCGCCGAGCAGAAGCGAAACGGCATTGGCGCCTGCGACCGTGCGCAGACTGAAGATGCGAAGCGGCATCAGCGGGGCCGGCGTGCGTGACTCCCAGACAAGGAAGAAGAGCAGGAGTGCCGCCGAGGCCAGCAGCAACAGGATCGTACGCGCCGACCCCCAGCCCGAGTCCGGGGCCTTGGAGATGGCGTAGACGAGGAGCGCAAGCCCGCCCGTGACCGACACTGCGCCGGGCGCGTCGAAGTTGCGGCCGACACCGGGCGCGCGGCTCTCACGGACGATCGAGCGTGTGAGCGCGAGCACCAGCACCCCGACGGGGACGTTGACGTAGAAGACCCACTCCCAACCCGCATAGCGTGTGAGCAACCCACCGAACAGCACGCCTGCAGCGGCGCCGCTCCCGCCCATCGCGCCCCAGATCCCGAGCGCCTTGTTGCGTTCCGCTCCCTCGTCGAACGTGGTGGTGATGATGGCCAGCGTGGCGGGCGAGATGATCGCGGCGCCGATTCCCTGGAGCGCGCGCGAGCCGACCAGCATCTCGGGTGACGTGGCGAGCCCACAGAGCAGCGAGGCCACCGAGAACAGCACGAGGCCCGCCATGAACATGCGGCGCCTGCCGAGCAGGTCGCAGGCACGGCCGCCGAGCAGAAGGAAACCGCCGAAGGTGATGGCGTATGCGGTGACGACCCACTGCAGCCCGGTATCGGTGAACGAGAGGTCGCGCGCGATCGAGGGCAGCGCGACGTTGACGATCGAGACGTCGAGAATCGTCATGAAGAAGGCGACGCAGACGAGGGCCAGCGCCTGCCATCTCTTGGGGTCTGTGGCCATCGTGCTGCTCCTTCTGCTGAGGGTTGAGGTCGCTTGCTGCTGCAACGAGCGGGCTGTCTCGGGCATTCCATCCCTGCACAACGTGTGCGTAACCATCCGCCAACGGCGGCGCAATCCCTGCTTACGTCCTGTTTACCCGGCTCGCGTACCTCCTTGTACACGTGTCCGAA
Source organism: Gaiella sp. (assembly GCA_046160185.1). Taxonomy (GTDB): domain Bacteria; phylum Actinomycetota; class Thermoleophilia; order Gaiellales; family Gaiellaceae; genus Gaiella. The sequence continues at coordinate 12,691 of JBJXGY010000060.1, forward strand.
CAGGCAAGGAGGTCGATCATGGTCGTGCGCAGGATTCGCGCGCTGCTCGTACTGCTCGCTGTGCTGGGGGCGTTGCTCGCGGTGTCCGCCGCTCGGGCCGAGGTGGTGACCGCACAAGATTCGGCCGGGCGTGCGATCCGGTTCGACGTGCGGTCGGCGGTGAATGTGGACTGGTTCGCGGACATCCTGCGGCGCGCCGCCCACGGCGACGAGATCGCGCGCGTCACGATCCGCATCGTCGATGCGGGCGCGATCCGCTCGCACTGCGGGCCGGGCGCTGCGGGGTGCTATCAGGGGGGCGCGGCGGGCGGCGTCATCGTCGTGCCGGGCGTGGAGTCGTCCGAGACGCGGCACACGCTGCTCCACGAGTACGCGCATCACCTCGACGCGTCGACCCCGGTGTCCGGTGCTCGTGAGCCCAACGGCTCCCCGCGGTGGTGGTCGGCCCGCGGCATGGAGTCGCTGCTGGCCGAGGGGCTGGTCGAGAAGGACTACTCGTTGGGTTGGACACGCGCGATCGGCGAGATCTTCGCCGAGGACTATGCGCAGATGCACGAGCGCTTCCCCTACAAGATCGGGTGGCTCGAGCCACCGGCGGGCGCCGTGGCCGAGGCGTTGCGGGCCGATCTGACGGGGCTGCCCGCCGCCCCGGTGTCGCGCCCGGTGGAGATCGTGCGCCGCGGCGTGATCCAGCCGGGTGAGACCCGGACGCTGCCGTTCGGCCTGCTCGGCCCCGGGCGTCGCGTCACCTTCACGGTCACGCTCGGCCCGGCCGGCCAGGCCGAATCGGGGCGGGCGGGACGGATGGAGATCCGCTGCGCCGGTCGTACGTTCCGCAAGATCATCGGCGCCGCGGGCTCGCGGTCGACGCTTGATCGTGCGGGCCTCGGCCCCGCGCAGTGCCGGGTTGCCCTGGTCAGCACCTCCACCGGCCCGCAGGCCTACGTCGCGACCCTCAGGCTGGCTGTCGCCTCATGAGCCTGGCCGCCCACTGCTGAACCGGCGCCCGTTGCTCAGCCGGCCGAGCCGCGAGCGGCGGACAACGCTTGCAGCACTGCGTTGCAAGCGTTGTCCGCCCTCGGCGTCCCGGAGCTCGCAGCCCTGATGCGGGGATGGAGGCCGCAGCGGTGGACAGCCGCCCCTCAGCCGCCGCCCGCACGAAGTCAGCGTGACGTTCCGCGGCCAGTGCGCGCCGAACCTCCGGGTGGTGTGTCAACACGTCGCCCTACCTCCTCGTGACGACGACTTCGAGGTAGGAGCTCGGCACCACGAGCGAGTCCCGCCCGCCGGTGTTGCGGCTCTCGAGCAACTCCACGAGATCGCGCTCGAGCGCCTGGCCCTGCTCGGCCGGCAGTGCGGCAAACGCCTTGTGGATGGGGCCATACCAGTCCCGGAACACCTCCACGAAGTGCGCAGCAGAGCGGTAGCGGAAGTTGAACACCCGCTCCGTCACGTCGATGCTCGACGCGTCAGCGCCGAACAGCTCCTGCAGGCTCTCCTCGACGCCCCAGCGGGAAGGCGGCTGCAGCCCGGCCGGCGGCGGTACGTACCGGCCGAGGGTCTTGAACATGCCGCCGACGAGGCTGCCGGGTGTCCAGTTGGCGAGCCCGATGCGCCCACCGGGCCGGCAGACGCGCAGCAGCTCCGCCGCTGCTCGCTCCTGGTCGGGGGCGAACATCACGCCGAACGTGGAGAGGACGGCGTCGAAGCTCGCGTCGGGGAACGGCAGCTCCTCGGCGTCAGCCACAGCGAACGTGGCGAAGAGCCCTTCTGCCGCCGCCCGTTCCGCGCCGCGATCGAGCAGGCTCGACACGTAGTCGGTGGACGTGACGCGTGCTCCGCGCCGCGCGGCAGCCAGTGTGGCGTTGCCGTTGCCCGCCGCGACGTCGAGCACGTCCTCGTCCCAGTGGATGTCGACGGCCTCGGCGAGCATCTCGCCGACGAGCTGCAGTGTGGTGCCGATCACCGCGTAGTCCCCGCTGGCCCAGACGGCCAGTTGGCGGTCCTTGACGACGGTGTAGTCGATGGTCGTACTCACGGCAGGTGCCTCCTTGTGTGGATGGGATTCAGCGAGGCATAAGGAACACCGGCGCGGTTGTCAGGCGGTTGACGGCCTGGTAAAGCGGCGGTAGCGGATGTCGGTCGCCAACGCCGCACGCCGCGCACGGGACCGCGCATCGCAAGGTGGTAGCGTGAATCTGTCGACATGGAATTTCGGCTCCTCGGCCCACTGGAGGTTGTCCACGGTGGCTTGCCGGTGCCGATCGCGGCACGCAAGCAGAAGGCGCTGCTGGCCGTCTTGCTCCTGAGTGCCAATCGGACGGTTGCGCCCGAGCGGATCGTGGACCACCTCTGGGGCGAGAATGTGCCCGAGTCAGCTCGGAAGATGGTGCAGATCCATGTCTCGCAGCTGAGGAAGGTCCTGCCGGAACCGAGACTGCACACCCGCGGGCCCGGCTACGCGCTGGAGGTCGCCGACGGCGAGCTCGACCTGGCGCAGTTCGAGCAGCTCGTCGACGCCGGACGCCAGGCACTGTCCGGTGGGCGTCCAGCGGACGCCACGGACCTGCTCCGTGAGGCGGTCGCGCTGTGGCGTGGGCCCGCCCTCGCCGAGCTCTCGGAACCCTTCGCCCGGCACGAGGCGGCTCGGCTGGAAGAGCTGCACGTCGCCGCGGTCGAGCTGCGAATCGACGCTGACCTCGCACTCGGACGCCACACCGACGTCGTCGGCGACCTCGAGGCTCTTGTCCGTCGTCACCCGCTTCGCGAACGGCTGCGCTCACAGCACATGCTTGCCCTGTACCGGGCAGGGCGCCACGCGGAGGCGCTGACGAGCTACCGGGCGTTCAGAGAGTCGCTGATCGAGGAGTTGGGGATCGAGCCGACGTCGGCGCTCAAAGAGCTGGAGCGGCGGATGCTGCGCCAGGACCCTGACCTCGAGCAGCCGGGGCCGATCGTGTCGGTTGTCCGCCAGGTCCCGCACGTCTCGATCGCGAATCAGCTGATCGGGGAGCGTAACGCCGACCTCGTGCTCCTGGAGCGCGAAGCGGCCCTGGCGACGCTCGCAGAGTCGCGCGTCGCCGCTGCAGGGGGCGCGGGCCGGGCCGTCCTCGTCACGGGTGAGCCCGGCATCGGCAAGACCTCGCTTGTGGCCCGGTTTCTCAGAGACCTCGACGCGGGTGCAAGGGTGCTCGTCGGCAGCTGCGACAGCCTCTCGACACCGCGGCCGCTGGGCCCGATCCGGGATCTGTTGGGGAGCGTCTCCGAGGAACTGAAGGAGGCGGTCTCCTCCGGCGCGGCGCCGCACGACGTCCACACGCTGTTGATCGCCGAGCTCGGCCGGCGACCGCGGCCCACCGTTCTCGTGCTCGAGGACGTGCACTGGGCGGACGCCGCGACCTGCGATGCGATCGCGATGATCGGGCGGCGCATCGCATCGCTGCCCGCTGTTCTCGTACTCACGTTTCGTGACGGCGAGGCGCCACCCGGTCATCCTCTGCACTCGGCCCTGGGTGCAGTCCGCGCCGACGACTCCGTCTTCCTCGAGCTCGCGCCGCTGTCGGCAAACGCCGTCGCATCGCTCGCCGGTGACGATGCGGACAGGGTGTACGGCGTCACGGGAGGCAACCCGTTCTACGTCACCGAGCTCCTGGCGACCCGAACCGCCGCACATCTACCGCGTTCCGTCGCGAACGCGGTGATCGCACGCGCTTCCCGTCTCGACGACAGCGCTCGACGTCTCGTCGAACTCGTCTCGGTCGTCCCGAACCGCACAGCCACCACGCTTCTGGACTCGGTCATGCCCGGTTGGGCAGCGGCAGCGGAAGAGCCGGAGCGGCGGCGACTCCTCGAGGTCGATCCGCGCTGGGTTCGCTTTCGGCACGAGCTGGCAAGGGACGCAATCCGATCGAGCATCCCGGTCGCCGCGCGGCGCCGCCACCACGCCGCGATCCTCGATGCTCTGCTGGCGGCGAACGCCGACCCCTCCGACATCGTGCACCACGCCGATGCCGCAGGCGCAGATGACGTTCTCGCCGAGTTCGCACTCGTGGCTGCGCGCCGTGCGACGGCGCTCGGCTCCAATCGCGAGGCGTACTTCCACTACCGGCGCGCCACGGATTTCGGCGAACGGCTGCCCGTGGCAGAGCAGGCGACCGTGCTCGAGGAGCTGGCGTGGGCCGCCTACGCCGTCGGGCGCCTCGACGACGCCTTCCCCCCGATGGAGCGTGCGATCGCGATCCACCGCGAGTTGAGCGACGAGGCTGCCGTCGGCCGCTGCACAAGGATCCTGTCGCGCTTCCACTGGTTCGCAGGCGACGGCGATCTGGCGCGGAGGAAAGGGCTCGAGGCAATCGAGATCCTCGAGCCGCTCGGCGAGTCGGTGGAGCTCGCCCGCGCCTACAGCGGGTTGTCCCAGCTCGAGAATCTCGCGGAGAACAACCGCATGGCCCTCGTCTGGGGGGAGCGGGCGCTCGACCTTGCAACGCGGCTCGGGGACGAAGGCACCCGGGCGAATGTGATGGTCAACATCGGAAGCGTGAGAGTCGACATGGATCACCGCGAGACGTCATCGCTTCTCGAAGCGCACGGGATGGCGGACGCTGTCGGTGACAGGCACGAAGCGACCCGTGCACTCGGCAACCTCGGCTACGCGCTCATGTCCTGGGTGCAGCCGGAGCCCGCCTTCCGTTATGCGCGGCAGGCGCTTGCCTACGCCGAGGAGCACGAGGTGCACAGCCTGGCTTCGTATGTCGCCGTCACGCTTGCCTGGCTTCGTTTGCGAGCCGGCGAGTGGGCCGAGGCCGAGCGCCTGACGCGCGACGAGCTTGGGAAGAGCATCACCGTGAGCCACCTCGTGGCCGAGACGGTTCTGGCCGAGCTTGCCGTGCGTCGAGGCGATCCGGACGCCTCCGAGCGCCTGGCCGCCCTCGCGGCTCAGGCGGTTCGCGCCGGCGAGCTGCAGCGGATCGCGCCGGTTCTCGAGCTCGAGACCGAGCTGGCGCTGACAAGCGGCGCACCGATGCCGGTCGAGAGATACGAGCAGCTCCTCGAGCAGATCCCGCCGCAACAGTGGCTCGACGGTTGGGGAGCAGCCCGAGTCGCCGCGTGGGCCGCCGTCGCCGGGATCACGGTGGATGCCGGCGAGGCCGGCTCGGCCCCGCATGCTGCCATGCTCCGGCGCGACTGGCTGGCGGCCGCCGACGCCTACGGCGACGTCGGTTGGAGCTACGACCGGGCGCTCATGCTGTCGCTCCTGGACGACGAGAACGCGCTCGCCGAGGCGATTCAGATCGCCCGTCGGCTCGGGGCAAGGCCTCTCCACGACCGCGTTGCGCGCCGCATGCGGGAGCTGGGGATCCGGGTGCCCGACAGCCGGGCGATCGTGCGAGCAAGGCCCGCGTAGTCGCGTGTCCGGGGGATCGGTGCCCGCCGCTACGCGGTCGCAATGTCCACTGTGACGGGGACGCCGTTCGTGGCCACGTCGAAGACCGCCGAGCGTTGCTGTGCGCGAGCGACGACTTCCCGCAGCTTCTCCTCCGGCGCCTCGCCGGCGACGCGGATCACCACGCGGATCCGTTCGAAGCGGTTCCGGTGCTCGCCGGAAGGGCCGGGCGCACCGCGAACATCCAGATCGCCCTCGATCATCGACTCCACCTCGATCAGGCGGACGCCGAGCGCTGCGGCAACGTAGACGAGCGAGGTGGTCAGGCAGGCGGCGAGCGCGTGCAGGAGGAACTCGGCCGGGTTCGGACCGGTATCGCTGCCGAGCAGGATCGCCGGTTCGCCGGCGTCGATGACGAACTCGTCGGCGCGCGAGCTGTCCTCCTGGTTGGCGCCGTAGAAGTCGCGGATCGTCGTGCGGTTGTGCGCGCCGTCGATCCAGCGGTTCCGCGCTCGGAACTGGAACTTCCCGAGCGAGGGCTCGGCTTCAATCGCATCGAGCGTCCCGAACAGCTGCTCGGTGTCGACGCCGTTGCTGACGCCGTTGGCCGTCATGTGCATTCTCCTTCCTCGTTCGTGGGTCCGGTGCCGCATCGCCTGCGCGCAGGAGACGCCGGTGCGCCTTTGGCAGCCAGTCGACCGCCGGGTAAGAACCGGTGGCGCGAGGCAGACCGGGACTGCGACTCGCCCCGAGCTCGATCCGCGAACTCGGGGCGAGCAGACTGCGCTACTCAGGAGGCGACCTGCGCGCAGATCGCCCAGACGTACATCTGGGTCAGGTAGTCCCCTGGGTTGTAGAGCAAGGCGACCCAGCCTGCACCACCGTTGATGGGCGCGCTCTCGCCGATAAACCCTCCTTTCGTCTTGCTCACACCACCGCCGAGTACCTTCGTGCCGCTGGGACATTTTGCCGTTGCCCCCCGGGTTGATTCGCCAGGGACATCCGTTGTTGACGACGTCACGATCCGCCAGCCGCTGATGCCAGTCGGGCCGGTCGGACCCTGAAGGCCCGTCGGGCCGGCAGCCCCCCGGGGCCCGGGCTCGCCCTGTGGCCCTCCTGGTCCGCGTGATCCCTGCTCGCCCTTCTCGCCCTTTGGCCCCTGCGGGCCGGCCGGGAGCTGGCCGGTCGCGAAGTCGGCGGCCGTGAGCGAGCCGTCCTTGACCTTGAGGCCGGTAACGGCGTTCGGCCGGAGTTGCGCCGTACCGACCGAGTCCCTGGGCAGGACGAGCCGCTTCGCCGCCTCGCCGATCGGCGTCGAGCCGAAGAGGGCGACAGCGAGGGCGGTGGCCGACACGACGAGCGGTAGCTTGTGCCTCGCCGCACGCCCGGTGATGAGGCGATGCTTGTTCTGAAGCTTCATCTCTCTCTCCTTTCTGTCCGGCGGTTGCCGGATCAGCCGCTCCAGTGCACACACGCCCGGTTGGCCCCCGGTTGAACGCCCGGTAAACGGCCGGTAGCTTCAGGAGGCGACCGTGGCGTGCGGCTTGCGCGCCCCGCAAGCACGAGTTGAATCGACGGTGACATGTCAGTAGGATCGGCCCGGTCATCCCACAGGGACGACCCCACGAGAAGAGGAGCTCAGCGCATGTCCATCCGGTTCGGTACGTACACCGAGTTCCAGAGCCCGCCCGGCGCGGATCACCACAAGCTGATCTGGGATCACATCGAGGTCGGCGTGCAGGCCGATCAGCTCGGATACGAGGTCTTCTGTTGCCTCGAGCACCCGTGGTTCGAGAAGTTCGCCGTGATGACCGACCCGCTGCAGCTTTTCACGCTGATGTCGCAGCGGGCGCCGAACCTGCGGTTCCGCGCGCTCTGTCACACGCTGCCCTTCCACAACCCGATGGTGCTCGCGGGCCAGATCGCCCTGGCCGACAACCTGCTCAACGGCCGCTACGAGGTCGGCGTCGGCCGCGGACACGCGTGGCTCCAGGAGCACGCCAACATCCCGCTCGCCGAGAACGTCGAGCGCTACCCGGAGTGCCTCGACATCGTGCTCGGCCTGCTCGAGCACGAGACCTTCTCCTTCGAGGGCAAGTTCTACACGGTCAAGGAGATGCGCATGGTGCCGCGCCCCTTGCAGAAGCCCTATCCGCCGATCTGGCAGGTTGGCACGAGCTCGAAGTGGGTCGAGCGCGCGGTCAAGAACGGCTGGGGCATCGCGCTCGGCGGCCCCGCGCCGAACATCGCCTTCGAGCAGCCGATCGAGCAGTATCACGCGGCCTGCGAGGGCTTCGGTGTCGCCTCCAACTTCGCGTATACGAAGGCCGTCTACCTCGACGAGGACGACGGAAAGGCCGTGGAGGAAGGTCGCGAGGGCCTCGTCAACTTCATCCACTACAACGTCTCGCCCACGGACTCGCTCGACCGCACGCCCGAGGGCAAGCAGAAGCTGATGGACGCCCGCTACGAGTTCTACGCAGCCGACGACTTCCCCAACACCCGGAACCTCTCCTACGAGCAGCTGCTCGAGTTCGAGATCGTCTACGCCGGCAGTCCGGCCAAGATCGCGGAGCAACTGGTCGACCTGCTCGACCGCTTCCGCTTCGACGAGTTCCTGCTGATCGCCCAGTACGGCGGCGTCAAGCGCTGGCAGGCGATGAAGACCCAGGAGCTGTTCATGACCGGGGTTGCGCCGAAGCTGCGCGAGGCGGCAGCGAAGATGCAGAAGAAGACGGCTGTGCCCGTCGGGTAGCCGGCGGGCCGGGGCGCCCGCCCCCATTGTCGAGGGGGACCCGATCGGCGGCGAACGGTGTACAAGCGGTAGCGGACACCTACGCCGCGAATCGCCCGCCCGCGTCAAGGAGGCTGCAATGCGCAGGAACGTCATTCGCCTAGTCCTTCTCGGGTTCGCCGCCGGCCTCACCGTGACGGTGGGAGTCGCATTCGCCGGAGGCTGGACGTCGACGACTGTGCACCCGCTGGCTGCAGCACCGGTTGCCGGCAAGCCGTTCCGCGTGACGTTCACCGTGCGCCAGCACGGGCACCGTCCCGTCAGGGTCGAGGACGCCGCGATCGAGATCGCCAACTCGGACGGCGCGCTCAAGCGCTTCGCCGCGCGGCCGCTCGCTCGCACGGGACGCTATACGGCCGACGTCGTGTTCCCGGATCCCGGGGTGTGGCAGTGGCGTGCGCTTCCGGGCCCGTTCCCACCGCAGTCGCTGGGGGCCATCACCGTCCGCGAAGCGGACGGAAAGGAGTCGACTCCCCTTGACGGGCGCAACCTCTTCCTGCGCAAGGGATGCGCCGGCTGTCACATGGGGCCGGACGACCGCGGGTTCGTGCAGGCGGGCCCGCGACTCGACGACCTCGCCGAGCGCTTCGGGAAAAACGGCCTGGCCTACGTCCGCCAGTCGATCCTCGCACCGCGGGCCGTCGTCGTGCCCGGCGGAGGGCTTTCGGGCGGGCCGGTGGCGATGCCGAAGCTGGAAGTCGGCCAGGCGGAGGCAACCGCGATCGCGCGTTACCTGCTGAAGCCCCGCAGGAGTTGAGCACGAGTCGCGCCCCCGAAAATCCGTGGACGCGAAGCGCGCTTCGGGCGTAGGATCACCCAGACGTCGACCGAAGGAGGAAGGATGTACGGACGACTGATCGAGGTCGAGGGCGTCGACCCGTCCAAGCGCGATGAGGTGCTGGGAATCATCCGGGACCGGATCATCCCCGGACTCAAGGAGATCGACGGCTTCGCGGGCTTTATCTCTCTCGTCGACGAGGACACTCGCCGCGCGAGGTCTGTCGTGCTCTGGGAGACGCTGGAGGGCGCGGAGGAGGCGGAACGCCGGTTCGCGTCGAAGCGCGAGGAGATCGTGCGCGGCGCCGGCGGCACGGTCCGGTCCGCGGATCTCTACCAGGCACCGATCGTGGAGGTCATGGCGGGCGCACACGCCTGACCACATTGGACGCTGCGGGGCCCCTCGCGGGCCCCGCAACCCAACCTGGCCGGCGACATCTAAGGTGGCCGGACATGGTGACCCGGCAACCGGCGATCGAGGCGCAGGGACTGCGGAAGCGGTACGGCGACGTGACGGCGCTCGACGGCGTCGACCTCCGTGCCGAGGCAGGGACCGTCTACGGCCTGCTCGGCCCCAACGGGGCAGGCAAGACCACCGCGGTCCGCATCCTGACGACGCTGCTGCGCCCGGACGGCGGTGAGGCGCGAGTCGCCGGGGCCGATGTGGTGCGGGAGCCGGCGGCGGTGCGCGAGCGGATCGGGCTCGCCGGCCAGTACGCCGCGGTGGACGAGAACCTCTCGGGGTTCGAGAACCTGGAGATGGTCGGACGCCTCTACCACTTGGGGCGTCGCGTGGCCCGCGCGCGCGCCACGGAGCTGCTCGAGGTCTTCGATCTCACCGAGGCAGGGGCACGCCTGGCCCGCACGTACTCGGGTGGCATGCGTCGGCGGCTCGACCTCGCGGCTGCACTCGTTGCCCGGCCGCCGGTGCTGTTCCTGGACGAGCCGACGACGGGGCTCGACCTGCCAAGCCGCATCAGCCTGTGGGAGGCGATCGAGCGTCTGGTGGCCGATGGCACGACCGTGCTCCTGACGACGCAGTATCTCGACGAGGCCGACCGGCTGTGCGGACGCCTGGCCGTGATCGACCACGGCCGCCTGATCGCGGAGGGAACGCCCGACGAGCTGAAGGCACAGGTCGGCGGTGACCGTCTCGAGCTGCGGCTCGGCGACGAGGCCCGCCACGACGAAGCGCTCGCCGCGCTCGCGGCGATCTTCGATGCAAGCCCGACGGTGCACGAGGGTTCGATTCGCGTGCCCCTCGTCGATCGCGCGGAGATCACGAACGCCGTTCGCTGTCTGCACGACGCCGGCATCGCGATCGACGACATCGCGGTCGAGCGGCCGACGCTCGACGATGTGTTCCTACGCCTGACCGGGCACGCCGCCGAGCCGGACGGCGACAGAGCGGGAGGCGACCGATGAACCTCGCACACCTCGTCGGCGACACGCTCGTCATCGCCAAGCGCAGCATGCTGCGCATCCCCAGGCAGCCAGACCTCCTTGTCGGCTTCACCGTTCAGCCGATCATGTTCGTGCTGCTCTTCGTCTACGTCTTCGGGGGAGCGATCGAGACCCCCGGCTTCGGTGACTACACCCAATTCCTGATCCCGGGGATCATCGTGCAGTCCGTGGTGTTCGGCGGCTTCGTGACCGCGCTCGGCCTGTCCGAGGACATCAAGAAGGGCCTGATCGACCGCTTCCGGTCACTCCCCATGTGGGGGCCCGCGGTGGTCGCCGGGCGCACGCTCGCCGACGTCGTCACCAACATCGTGCAGCTCGTCGTCATGTTCGGCGTGGGGTTCGCGGTGGGGTTCCGTTTCACGGCGCCGGTGCTCGAGGTGATCGCCGGGATCGGGCTGCTGCTGCTCATCGGCTACGCGTTCTCGTGGGTGTTCGCGCTGATCGGGCTCACCGCATCGTCCCCCGAGGCCGCCAACGCGTTCGGGTTCACCGTGCTCTTCCCCGTCACGTTCGTCTCGGCGGCCTTCGTCCCGCCGGGCTCGATGCCGGGCTGGCTACAGCCGGTCGCCATCCACAACCCCTTCTCGACGATGGTCGACGCAGCGCGCGCCCTCTTCCTCGACGTGCCGGCCGGCAGCTCGGTCTGGCTGGCGATCGTCTGGTGCCTGGCCATCATCGCGGTGGCCGGCCCGCTGGCCGCGTGGCGGTACCGTCGCGCGGTTGCGCATTAGCCGCGGCGCGGCCGGCAGTCGACCCTTCGTAAGGATTGGGCAAGGGACCGTAAAACCTCCGTGAGCAACGGGCCGGATCCGGCTCCGGGCGTGTAGACGTCGATCAGCGGCACCACGCCAATGGAAGGAGCCGATCATGCATCGTCCCACCACCTCGCGTTCGTCGCTGAAGACCGCGACCTTGCTGTCAGTCGCAGGAGCGCTCACAGCCGGCGCCATCGCCGCTCTGGTTGCGCCAGGGGCCGGCGGCGCGGCCGCGCAGGCCGCCCCGGTGAACACGACCGAGCCGGCGATCTCCGGCACCCCGATCGAGGGCGGGACGCTCACCGCCACGCGCGGTGCCTGGACCGGGAATGCTGCGCTCACGTTGCAGTGGCGACGCTGCCCGGCGGACGGGGGGGAGCCAGATGCTTCCAACTGCGACACCATCGCCGGTGCCACCGAGACGGCGTATGTCGTGCGCCGCGACGATGCCGGCAAGCGGCTGCGTGTCCGGGTCCGCGCCGAGAACGCCGACGGCGTCACCGTTGCGGTGTCGAACGCCACCGCCGCCGTTCGCCCGGCATCCTCCCGCGGGGTACCCAGGAGCACGGCCGAGCCGGTGGTCTCACCGGCGACACCCGTTGTGGGGCAGGTTGCGCGCTCGACGACGGGCGAATGGGCCGGCGAGCAGCCGATGACCTTCGCGTTCCAGTGGCTGCGTTGCGATGCGAACGGGAACAGCTGCCTCACGCTAGTGGGGGCGAACGACGACGCGTACACGGTGCGCGAGGGCGACGCCGGCAAACGGTTGCGCGTCCGGGTCACGGCCAGCAACGACGTCGGCACCTCCCGGCGGCTCTCGCCGGCCACGAACCCGGTCAGCGGCCAGTCCGGGCCTCCCGGCGCGATCAAGCTGCCGAACGGCGAGACCTCGATCCCGGTCTCGAGCGTTCCGAGCGACGCACGGCTGATCGTCGACCAGGTCGACTTCTCGCCCGGCGTCGTCCGCTCGCGGACAGAGCCCATCACCGTGCGCGTCAAGGTGAAGGACACACGCGGCTACGTCGTGCGCGACGCGGGTGTCTTCGTTCGCTCGACACCGGTCGTCACGAGCGGCGGCGACGAGGCCCGCACCGCGCAGGACGGGTGGCTCTCGTATCAGCTGCGCCCGGAGCCTGACTTCCCCGAGCTCGACCCCGCCTACAGCGTCCAGTTCTTCGTCAAGGCCTACCGCGCCGGAGATCCGGCGCTCGCCGGGGTCGCCGGCACCCGTCTCGTCCAGGTGAGCCTGGGCCGCGGATAGGGATGTGGTGCTGAGAGACGCCAGGCTAACCGACGCCGCCCGTGCTTCTTACGCCGGCTCTGGGCCTGTCTCGGGGCTGGGGTGGCCGGTCGCACGGGCGCGCTGCCGCAGCAGGACGCCCCCGAGGGTGGCCGCGGAGGCGGCGAAGAGCGCCCCGACGATGAATGCGAGGTGGTATCCGCCCGTGAGCGCTGCGGCCTGGCTCGAGCCCCCGGCCAGCAGCGAGTCCGTGCGCGACGCCGCGAGGCTCGCCAGTACGGCGAGACCCAGTGCACCACCCATCATGAAGGACGTGTTGACGAAGCCGGAGGCGAGGCCCGCCTCGTTCGTGTCCACGTCGTTCATCGCGGCGAGGATAATGGGGTTGAACGCCATGCCGGCGCCGAGACCCAGCAGGAGCATGCTCGGCAGCACGTCGACGGCGAAGCTCCCCTCGACCGGAGCCCGCGCGAGCCACAACAACCCGAGACCGGCGATCGCGAGCCCCGTCACCAGGGGCGGCCTGATGCCGAACCGTATGACGAGCTTGGCCGAGAGGCCGATCGAGAGGATGCCCATGATCAGGTTCCCTGGCAGGAAGGCGAGCCCGACCTGCAGCGGGCTGTAGCCGAGGACGAGCTGCAGGTAGAGAGCAGAGAGAAAGAACCAGGCGAACATCGCGCCCGCCCAGAGGACGCCGACGCCGTTCGAAACGGCGATGTTGCGCAGGCGGAAGAGGCGAAGCGGCATCAGCGGCGATTCGACTCTGGACTCGATCCAGACGAACGCGAGGAGCAGCGCAGCGGCGAGGCAGAGCATGCCGAGTGTCCGCACCGTGATCCAACCCACCTCGTTCCCGTTGACGATCGCGTAGACCGCGAGCATCAGAGCGCCCGTCACGGTGACGGCCCCGGCGGCATCGAGCCGCCCTGTCATAGTTTCGAGGCGGGCTGCCGGAATCAGGACGACGGCGAGGCCCACGACGAGCACGCCGACGGGGAGGTTGACGAGGAAGATCCAGTGCCAGTCGAGGGCGTCCGTCAACACCCCGCCGAGGAGCACGCCGATGGAGCCGCCACCCGACGCGACGAAGCCGAACACCCCCATTGCCTTCGCCCGCTCTTCCGGCTCGGTGAAGAGGGTCATCGTCAGCGAGAGTGCCACTGCGGAGACGATTGCGCCGCCGACGCCCTGAACGGCTCGGGCGCCGACGAGCATCCCCTGCGAGGTCGCGAGGCCGCACGCCGCCGACGCAAGCGTGAAGAGTGCGATCCCGAGCAGGAACAGGCGGCGGTGGCCGAAGAGGTCTCCCAGCCGGCCGCCGAGGAGGAGAAAGCCGCCGAAGGTGATCAGGTACGCGTTCACGACCCATGCGAGCGACTCCTCGCTGAACCCGAGGTCCTCCCTGATCGACGGCAGTGCCACACCGACGATCGTCACGTCGAGCACGATCATCAGGTCGCCGAGGCAGAGGACGACGAGGGCCAGCCAGCGTGCTCGCGAGCTCAGGATCACTAGGCCTCGCTTGGCTCCGCGTCAACCTCTCGCCTGGTTGCGCGCGTCTGGGCCTCGCCGTCGTGGGGCGGCTCGATCGTGATCCTCGGCAGGAGCCGGTCCAGCCAGCGGGGCATGTACCACGCCTTCTCGCCCATCAACGTCAGGAAGGCCGGCACGAGCGTCATCCGCACTACGAGAGCATCGGTGAGGATCGCGACCGCGAGCAGCAGTCCGAACTCCTTCGAGATGCGATCGGAGGTGAGGATGAACGCTGCGAAGACCGTGCCCATGATGATCGCCGCCGCGACGATGACACGACCGATGGCGGCGATTCCGTGCTCGACCGCTTCCCTCGTGTTCAGGCCGTGGACGTGCTCCTCACGGATCCGGCTCATCAGGAAGACCATGTAGTCCATCGAGAGCCCGAAGAGGATCGCGAACGCGATCGGGGGCACGAACGTCTCGATCGGGCCGGTGCGGTCGAGTCCGGTGAGCTCGAGCAGGTAGCCCTCTTGCACGACGAGCGTGAGCACTCCGAAGCCGATGAACGCGGAGAGGATCGTGGTCACAGCAGCGGTCAGCGAGATCACGATCGACCGGAAGGCCATGGCCAGTACGAGGAAGGTGACGCCGATGATGTAGAGCAGGAACAGCGGCAGCCGCTCCATGATCCTGTCGGCGATATCCGAGAAGGCCGCGGTGAGACCCGACACGTACGCGACCGAGTCGCCGCCTGCCGTCGCCGCCGGCACGACGTCGTTGCGGAGGCGGTCGACGAGGTCACTCGTGGCCTCGTCCTGGGGGGCCGAGTCCGGTGTCACGAAGACGATGGCGACCGTTTTCGGGTCGTTGAGCTGCGGCTCGTCGGCGGAGGCGACGCCGTCCAGGCCGCGCACCCGCTCGTACACCCGCTGCGCCGCTCCCTCGTCGCCGTTCAAGTCGACGACGATGGGGATAGGGCCGTTGAAACCGGGCCCGAACCCCTCGGCGAGGAGGTCGTAGGCGCGACGCGCGGTCTGGTCGGTGGGCTGCGTCCCCTGGTCGGAGGCGCCGAGCCGCACGAGCCCCGAGGTCGTGGCGAGGAGCAGGCCGACCACGAGCAGGATCGCGAAGACCGGCTTGCGATGACCGGTCACGAACCGGCCCCAGCGGGCGACGAGCGTACGCTCCCGGGCCGCGTCGGAGTCGTCGATCGGCTTGAGGAACGGGAACTTCAACCGGTCGACCTTGTGCCCGAGCTTCGCGAGCACGGCGATCAGCAGTGAGTTGGCGATCAGCACCGTGGTGAGCACACCGAGCGCCGAGCCGATGCCCAGCTTCGTCACGAAGTCGAGGCCGAAGAAGGCGAGCCCGGTGACGGAGATCGCCACCGTGAGTCCGGCGAAAAGCACGGCCCGGCCCGCGGATGCGCCTGCCTCCGCGGCTGCGTCGCGAGGCGGCAGCCCCTCGTGGAGGAGCTGCCGGAAGCGGGTGACGATGAACAGCGAGTAGTCGATGCCGACGCCGAGGCCGATCATCGACACGAGAAGCGGGGTGACGGTGTTGATGTCGGTGAGCCCGGCGAGGATGAAGAGCAGGAGGAACGCTGTCATCAGCGCGACGATCGCGAGTCCGAGGGGGATCGCGGTCGCCACGAACGTGCGGAAGACGACGATCAGCACGATCAATGCCATCAACAGGCCGAGCAGCTCCTGCGTCCCCTGCTCGATCGGCGGGAACTCGGCGTCGCCGTTGAACTCAACGGTCACACCGGCGGGCTCGACGGTCTCGCGCACCGCTTCCTGCACGGCGACGACGGCGTCCCGATCCTCCTCGTAGATGACGCGGTCGAACTGGGCCTCTGCATAGGCGATGCGTCCGTCGTCGGAGAAGGAGCTCGCGTCGAACGGGTCGGCGACGCTCTCGATGCCCGCCGTATCCTCCGTCGCGGCGAACTCGCGTGTCTTCAGCTTCGCGACAGCTTCGGCGATCGCCGCCTTGGCCGCCGGCGCGTCCAGGCGCTGTCCCGCCGGAGCGGCGAAGACGAGGTTGAGCACGCCGCCCTGCTCCTCTGCGAACTCCTCCTCGATCAGGTCGGTGGCGCGTTGCGTGTCCGAGCCCGGGATCTCGAACTCGTCCTTCAGGCTGCCGCCGGCGACGGCGACGAGCAGAACCAGCCCGGCGATGATCGCGACCCACGCACCCATCACGATCCACGCGTGTGACGCGCAGGCGCGCATCCACCGTGCGAGCGCACCGGTCGAGAGCCTCTCGTGGGCCGCGAGTCGATCCTGCTGTTCGGACATCCTCAGCACCTCCTGATTCGTGTTCTGAGCCTATGACGCCACCGCGTCTCGTAACTCATCGCTCATCCAAGCAGGCGGCGCCGACTCTGCGCGAGCCTGCGGCTGTGCA
Organism: Gaiella sp.; assembly: GCA_046160185.1. Classification (GTDB taxonomy): domain Bacteria; phylum Actinomycetota; class Thermoleophilia; order Gaiellales; family Gaiellaceae; genus Gaiella. The sequence continues at coordinate 28,995 of JBJXGY010000060.1, forward strand.
ATCGCTCAGTTCTTGTCGCCTCGCGGGTCTACGTGACGATGCCGAAGCCGCAGTCGCACGAGGTCGCGCTCGCCATCAGCGGCCCGATCGCCCGCGAAGACCTGCCGGGTCTCTGCGACCGCGTGTGCGCGCTCCTGCCGGCGGGCGGCTCCGTGGTCACGTGCGACGTCGCCGGAGTCCAGCCCGACGCGGTCACGGTCGAGGCGCTCGCGCGCCTCCAGGTCGCCGCGCGCCGCCGCGGTTGCCGGGTCCGGCTCCGCTATGCCTCCCCGCAACTCCTCGACCTCGTCGAGCTCATGGGTCTCTCGCACGTTCTCGTAGAGCGATGAGCCCGAGCCGGGCAGTGCGGGACCCATCACCTCTGAGGCTGGAGCTCGAGGGGCAGTCCGAAGCGGGGAAAGATCCTTGCCGTGTCGAGGAAGAACGTCAGTTCGACAATGCGGCCGGCGACGACCTCGAGCACCTGCAGCGCCCACGGCTCGTAGCCGCCGCCGTCCGGCTTCGGCCGGTACTGCCCGAAGGCCGGCGCGCCGTTGGCCGGCACGACCGGAACCACGCGCGACCCGCGGCAGGTGTGGCCCGGCCCCACCCAGAACGCGAAGATGTCGTCGCGGCCCGCGAGCCAGAGGTCGTACGGCGGCATCGACTGCGTCGCGTCTTCGTGGATCAGCGACGTCAGCGCCTCCATGTCGTACCGCTCGAACGCCGTGACGTAACGCTGGAGGAGCTCTGCGTCCGCAGTGTCGACGGAAGTCGTCGTCGACGGCTCGAGGTCACTCGCCTCGAGCGTGGCGCGGGCGCGCTGCAGGGCGCTGTTGACCGAGGCGACGCTCGTCTCGAGGAGCTCGGCCACCTCCGACGCCTTCCACCGCAGCACCTCGCAGAGAATGAGCACGGCTCGCTGGCGCGGCGGGAGCTGCTGCAGCGCTGCGATCAGGGCGAGACGGACGGTCTCGCGCGTTCCCACGATCTCGGCCGGGTCGCCGTCGGACACGACGAGGTCATCCGGGATCGGCTCGACCCAGAGCTGGTCGGGCATGCGCAGGTTCTCCATGATCGGCTCACCGGCAGGCCCGAGATCCATCGGGCGCGCCCGCCGTTTGCGGCTCTCGAGCATGTCGAGGCACACATTCGTCGCGATGCGGTAGAGCCACGAGCGGAGGGCCGATCGTCCCTCGAAGCGATCGAAGCCCCGCCAGGCGCGGACGAGCGTCTCCTGCACTGCGTCCTCGGCGTCGATCGACCCGAGCATGCGGTAGCAGTACCCAGTCAGCTCCACGCGGTGAAGCTCGAGCTGCTGCTCGATGTCGAGGGTGGTGACCGACATCGCGTCACGCTAGCCGGACCGCCCGACCGCGAGATTCAGGCCCGCTCCAAACGCAAGGAGAGATCAGGCCTCGGACGGATTTGACAAGCCCACCGGAGCGACTCCGCGGAGCGGGCGCCGAGCGGCTGTGGTCTGGTCGCCGATGAGTTTTCGGTCGACCGGCGGTCTCTTGTCGCAGTACGATTAAGACGGCGCCGTCTCGCGCCGAACCCTCGAATCCGGTGCTCACGCCACCGGCTCCAGCGAGGGCAAAGGGGGCTCGGGCTCTCGGGACGCGTGGGGTTGTGGTGCCCTTTCTTGACGGGGCGTCGTGAGCGTGAGTCGCGGAGCCGCCGTCGCGAGAGGAGCACGGGATGACCAGACAGAGATCGTTCAAGCGGCTGGTGCGGTCGCGGATGGGCAAGACCGGCGAGAGCTACACGGCTGCGCGCGCTGCCTTGCTCGGGCCAGGAGGTGAAGCCGCTAACGCCGAGGCGCCGGTGCTGGCTACCTCGGAGGAGAGGATCCGGGAGCGCACGGGTCGCGGTTGGGAGGAGTGGTTCGATCTGCTCGACGGCTGGGGCGCCGCCGCGTGGTCGCATCGGGAGCTCGCTCGCCGGGTCGCGGCAGAGCTCGAGATCGCCTCGCTCGCCTGGTGGGCGCAGGCGATCACGGTCAGCTACGAGCGGGCGCGTGGCGGCCGCGCGGTGGGCGAGCGTGCCGACGGCTTTGCGATCAGCGTGTCGCGGACTGTCCTGGTGCCGGTCGAGCGGCTGTTCGAGGCGCTGGTGGACTCGGCTGCGCGCGAGCGCTTCTTGCCCGCGGCGCCGCTTTGCGAGCGCACGACGCTTCCCCCGCGCTCGGCCCGCTACGACTGGGGAGCGAACGGATCGCGCGTACAGGTCACCTTCGATGCCAAGGGCGAGGCGAAGGCCACGATCACCGTCGAGCACGCCCGGCTCGCGGACGCGGCGGAGGCGGACCGCATGAAGGTGTACTGGCGCGACGGCCTGCTCACGCTCAAATCGCAGCTGGAAGCGGGTGCGGAGCATGCCTGAGACCGACGTGCACGTGTTGCTCGCCGCGGCCAGCCTCGCACTGGCAGGAGGTCACACCCTGGTGAGCCGGCGATCACGCCACGTCGCTCGCGACCGGCCACCACCGGAGCCGGAGCCCGTCGCGGTCGACACGGATACCGAGGCCGACGACGACGCAGTCGACGAGGCGGGGAGAGAGTCGTTTCCTGCGTCGGACCCGCCCGGTTGGTGGGCCGGCAGGGACAAGCCACAGGGCTGACCGCGCGCGGCTCTGACGGCGCCGCCGCCCTCGGTCGGCAACCGAGGGCCGGGTGCGCCGTCAGGGCCGGGCGGCACCGCCGGCGGCAGGCAACGGGATCTCGAGCTTCGGCACCTCGACGCCGTGCGCAAGGATCGAGCGGCATTCGGGGCAGGCGACGGCACCCTCGTAGTGCATCACGAACTCACCGCACACCGGGCATTCGAGGCTGACCCCCCGCAGCAGCGCAAGCAGCTCCTGGTCGAGCGTCCGGTGGAACGCCGTGATCTCCGCCATCACAGTCGCCGGAAGACCCCCACGACCCGGCCCAGCACCTTGACATGGTCGGCGTAGATCGGCTCGAGGCTCGCGTTCTCGGGTTGCAGACGGATGCGCCCGTCGGCTTCGCGATAGAAGGTCTTGACGGTGGCCTCGTCGGCGCCCTCGTCGTCGCCGGCGAGCGCGACGACGATCTCGCCGTCTCGCGCGTCGTCACGGCTCTGGACGACGAGCGTGTCTCCGTCGAGGATGCCGGCCTCGATCATCGAGTCGCCGCTGACGGTCAAGAGGAAGTCGGCTCCGTGGGCGAGCGTGTCCGGCAATGCCACCACGTCCTCGACGTTCTCCTCCGCCAGCAGCGGGCCGCCGGCGGCGACGCGGCCGAGAAGCGGGAGCCGCGTGACGTCGTCGTCCGCCGTGGACGCGGCGACAGGAGCGCCTTCGACGCGGCGGTGGCCGATGAGGTCGATCGCCCGAGGTTTCGTGGGGTCGCGCTTGATCAGCCCGGCCCGCTCGATGTTGGCCAGGTGCGCGTGCACCGTGGACGGTGACGCCAGCCCGACGTGCTCGCCGATCTCGCGCACGGTCGGCGGGTAGCCGCGACCGTCGACATAGTCGACGAGGAACTGCCAGATCTCCTGCTGTCGTGGGGTGAGCACGGGCGCCTCCAGAGTCGATGTCGAACGTATGTTCGTCAGGGAAGCGTAGAGTTCCTGCCGGACGGCGTCAACCTCTCTCTTTCGCGTCGCTTGCAGTTGACGTTCACCGTGTGATTACATCGCCCGACTGTGCGTCGCCGGGTGCTGATCGCGTGCGTGGTGGCGCTGGTCGGCGCGGGCGAAGCACGCGCCGAGCCGACCGAGGTGCGTGTCGGGGCGTACATCAACGACGTTCAGGATCTCAGCCTCGAGTCCCACTCGTACACGATGGACGTGTATGTGTGGTTCCGCTGGACGGATCCGGACATCGATCCGTCGACCACGCTCGAGTTCATGAACCCGACGGAGCTGTGGGGCCACATCCTCACGAAGAGCTCCGAGGAGCCCGAGAAGCTTCCGGATGGGAGCTTCTACCAGCTGCTCCGCAACCAGGGCAAGTTCAACACGAAGCTCCCGCTGCACCGCTACCCCTTCGACACCCAGAAGCTGACGGTGGAGTTCGAGGACTCCGAGCTGCCGGCCGGCGAGCTCCGGTTCGTGCCGGACACCGACGCAATCGACGCGAACCCGTTGATGACGCTGCCCGGATACCGCCTCGGGACGCCGGAGCTGCGTGTGGTCGAGTTCCCGTACGCCTCGAGCTTCGGCCGCGAGGGCGCGCGACAGCCCTATTCGCGCGTGGTGATCGAGGTTCCGGTCGAGCGCCCCGCGGCGACGTATTCGGTCAAGCTCTTCATGCCGGTCCTGATCGTGCTCATCTCCGCCGGGCTGATGTACCTCGTGCGTCCCGACTACGTCGAGGGACGGATCGGCATCGGGGTCACGGCGCTGCTCACGCTCGTCGCGCTGCAGCTGACGACGAACGCGCAGCTGCCGTCGGTCGAGTATCTGACGCTGCTGGACAAGGTGTACATGGCCTCGTACGCGTTCATCGTGGTCGGCATCGCGCTCGTGGCGCGGACCTCGTGGATGGACGCCGACCGCGACCTGTCGCGTGCCGTGAGGTTCGACCGCCGGTCTCTAGCAGTCGCAACCACGGCCTACGTCGGCACACTCGCCGTGGTGATGGCGACGAGCCTGACCTGACCGAGGCTGGTCAGCCGCCGCCGGCCCGCTGCGGGTGTTTCACCGCGGTTCGGCATGCGAGGAAAACCGGTGCGGTGCCGGACCGGCAGTCTGGCACCCGAGCACCTGCTTCTCTGGGGCTTGTAGCGCCAGGATGAGCACAGCATCTCCCAGTGCAATCTCGCGGAAGATGCGGTGCGGCTTCGCGCCAGGACGAATTGCCGCTCAGGTTCGGCATCACCCCTTCCCATGAACCTCGCTCACCTCCTCGCCCGCAGCGGCCGGACGTTCCCCGACCGCCCCGCCGTTTTCCTCGGCGAGCGACAGCTCTACGACTACCGAACGCTCGCGCTGCGCGCAGCCTCGATCGCCGGCCATCTGCGCAACGAGCTCAATCTCGTCCCCGGCGACCGCGTTGTTCTCTTCCTGCGCAACTGCCCGGAGTACCTGGAACTGCTGTACGCGAGCTGGTGGGCAGGGCTGGTCACAGTGCCGGTCAACGCCAAGCTGCATCCGAAGGAGCTGGTCTGGATCGTCGAGAACGCGCAGGCGCAGCTGGTGTTCGCCGGAGCCGCCGATGTCGAATCCACCATGGCCGCAATTGGGCCTGCGGCCGCGCCGCGCCTGATCGCGCCCGAATCGGCCGACTACACAGCGATGCTTGCCGCCGTGCCGCTCGCCCTCGAACACCGCACCCCCGACGACCTCGCGTGGCTGTTCTACACCTCGGGCACCACCGGCCGGCCCAAGGGTGTGATGCTCACGCATCGCAATCTGCTCGCGATGGCGCTCGCGTATTTCGCCGATGTCGACGCGGTGAGCGCTGAGGACACGGCCGTGTACGCCGCGCCAATGTCGCACGGCGCCGGCCTCTACAACTTCATGTTCGTGATGCAGGCCGCGCGGCACGTGGTGCCGGAATCCGGCGGATTCGCTCCGGCGGAACTTCTGGCGTTGGCGAACCGCCACGGCAATGCCTGCCTCTTCGCCGCGCCGACGATGGTCAAGCGGCTGGTGGATCACGTCGCCGACACGGGCGCTGATTGCAGCGGCTTCAAGACCATCGTGTACGGCGGCGGGCCGATGTACGCGGAAGACATCCGCCGCGCGCTCGACGTGATGGGCAACCGATTCGTGCAGATCTACGGCCAGGGCGAATCGCCGATGACGATCACGGCGTTGTCGCGCGCGCAGCTTGCCGACCGCACGCATCCGCGCTGGCCGCACCGAATCGCTTCGGTCGGCGCGGCGCAGTGCGTGGCTGAAGTGCGCGTCGCCGATCCCGGCGGCGCCGACGTGCCGGCCAACGAGGTCGGCGAAGTGCTGGTGCGCGGCGAGACGGTGATGGCCGGCTACTGGCGCAACGCCGAGGCGACCGCGAGCACGATCCGCGGCGGCTGGTTGTGGACCGGCGACATGGGTTCGCTCGACGAAGACGGCTTCCTGACGCTGAAGGATCGCTCGAGGGACGTGATCATCTCGGGCGGATCCAACATCTATCCGCGCGAGGTGGAAGAAGCGCTGCTCACGCATCCCGGCGTGCGCGAAGCGGCGGTGGTGGGCCGGCCGGACGCCGAATGGGGCGAAGTCGTGGTCGCCTTCGTGGTCGCGCCCGGCGTGGACGAAGCCACGCTCGATGCGGTGTGCCTGCAGCAGATCGCGCGCTTCAAGCGGCCGAAGCTGTACCGATTCGTCCAGTCCTTGCCGAAGAACAACTACGGGAAGGTGCTGAAGGCGACACTTCGCGAATGGCTTGAGTCACCAATGCCCTGAACTCCTGGAGGACCTCATCATGCTGAACGGCAAGACCGCCCTGGTCACCGGCGCTGCGCGCGGCATCGGGCACGCGATCGCCTCGAAACTCGCCGCCGCCGGCGCCAACGTCGTCGTGCACGACCTCGAACCGGAAGCGCGTGGCGCGGACATCGCAGCAGCACTGGCAGGGCAGCACGGTGTGCGCACCGCCTACGTGCGCGCCGATCTGTCGCTCGCCGACGACGCTGCGGGGTTGGTCCTCCGGGCGGCAACGGCGCTGGCGCCGATCGACATCGTCGTGAACAACGCCGGCATCCAGCACACGAGCCCGATCGAAGCCTTTCCGCCCGACCGCTGGAACGCGATCATCGCGATCAACCTCTCCGCGGCCTTCTACACGACGCGCGCCGCGGTGCCGGCGATGCGCGAACGCGGCTGGGGCCGCATCGTGAACATCGCCTCGGTGCACGGACTGGTGGCCTCGGTGAACAAGGCCGCGTATCTCGCCGCCAAACACGGATTGGTGGGGATGTCGAAGGGCGTTGCGCTCGAGACCGCGACCTCCGGCATCACGGTCAACTGCATCTGTCCCGGCTGGACCGACACGCCGCTGATCGAGCCGCAGGTTCAGGCGCGGGCCGCCCAACATGGCGGCGACCTCACCGCCGGCATCCGCGATCTGCTGCGCGAAAAACAACCGAATCTGAAGCTGCTGCCGCCGGCGAACATCGGCGATGCGGCGGTGTTTCTGTGTTCGGATGCCGCAGGCGGCATCACCGGAATCTCACTTCCGATCGACGGCGGCTGGACCGCGCAATGACACGAGGGCTCAGCCGAGCATCCGGGCGGCGGCAGCCGGGGGAAAAGGGGGATCCCGGAAAGGGGTCGGTGCCAGGCCGAAGCCTGG
>JBJXGY010000061.1:0-2589 GCA_046160185.1 Gaiella sp.
GGCCGGAGAGGACTGCCACGCCTGCCGTCAGCAGGTCGAGGTCGCACTGCGCGACCGCTTCGGTCTCACGCACACGACGCTGCAGGTCGACCACGCGCGCGAGGAGCTGTTGCGCATCGAGCCCGTCCCGCGATAGCCCCCTGACTCTTGACGTGTGGCGACCCCGCCTTCCAGCGCGGGGCGATCAGTCGGCCTGGAGCTGACGGGCAAGCTCGGTTCGCGAACGCACCCCCAGCTTTCGGTAGACGCGGGAGAGCGTCGCCTCGACCGTCTTGGGCGTCACGAACAGGCGGGCGGCGATCTCGGCGTTTCGCAGGCCCTCTCCCGCCAGCTCTGCCACCTGCTTCTCGGTCGGCGTGAGCGCCCCCGTCGCGCGCTGGCGCCCACCGAGCCGCCGCTCCTCGGCCTCGACACGGTCGTGCCAGAGCGGGTTGCGAAGCGTGGCGAACGCCGCCTTGGCTTCCGCCAGCACGGCGCCCGCGTCGCGGCGCCTGCCGATCCGGCGCAGGACCCCACCTCTGACGAGCAGCGTCCGAGCATGCTCGAAGGGCCAGTCCAGCCGTTCGTGCTCCGTGAGAGCCCTGTCCGTGGCCTCGAGCGCGGCCTCGAGCTCCCCGCGCGCCGACGCGATCAGTGCAGCCGACCTCGCCGCCGTGGCGAGGCCCCACGGGCGGTCGAGCCGCCGGCCGTAGGCCTCGAGTTCCGCAGTGAGCCCGGCTGCCTCCTCGAGTTCGCCGAGCTCGACGAGCGTCTCGATCGCATCCGGATGAACGGGGTGGACCGCCCACTCGCCCAGCCCTGTCTCCCTGAGCATCGCGGGTAGCGGGACGAGCGCTTCCCGAGCTGCGTCGAGGTCGCCCAGCGCGAGCTCGAGGTGCCCGAGCGCCCAGAACTGGTGCGCGAGCCAGATCGTGGACTCGATCGCTCGCGCGTCCTCGATGCCCTTGGTGAGGATGCGGCGCGCGTCCTCGGAGCGTCCCAGATGGACGGAGACGAGCGCGCTCGGATACCACTCGCCGCTCAGCTCGCCGCGGAGCTGGCGGTCGAGGTGCACGAACTCGGCAGCATGGGCTTCGGCTCGCGCGAGGGCGCCCGCGCGGACCTCGAGCTCGACCAGGTGGAGTAGGCAGCCGGCTGCCGAACGGATGCGGCCGAGATCCTCGGAGAGCCGGAGCAGGTCTTCGAGAACCGCTCGGGCTCGCGACAGCTGTCCGGTGTAGAGGAGCGCGAGCGCGAGCTGCAGACTCGAGCTCTGGTACGGCTCGCCGGACCGCGGCAGCGCCGCCTCCGTAGCGATGCCGGGCTCGAAGAGCTGCTCGTGGAAGCCTCGACCCGCGAAGAACATCGCGGTCCCGAGCTCGCCCGCAGGAGACGGGAACATCGAGTTCGCCTCGGTCGGCTCCCCGGCCTCGACGGCAGCCTGCGCATGGTGGTGCGCCGCCGTGTAGTCACCGGCGTTGCCCAGCAACCGGGCGAGCGCCGCGTTGGCGGCAACCCTGACATCGGGGGCATCGCCCTCCTCTTCGAGCGCCCGCCGCTCGAAGGCGATCGACTCCGAGGCCGTCATCGTGTCCACCTGAGCCCCGAGCCAGCCCAGGCGAACCAGGGCACGGGCACGGTTCGCCCCGGCCGGGAGTGTCTGCACGAGCCGCTCGAGCAGCGGAAGCACGCGACCGCGCCCCTCACCGGCGGCCGTGTGGAGATCGGCCGCGGCCAGCAGCCGCCGAGTTTTCGCTGCGGCATCCGACGCGGGAGTGAGATCCGCGGCACGCTCGACCAGCCACGCGGCGCTCTCGGGGGCGCCGCGGGCGTCGAGGCGAAAGGCGGCGTGCTCGAGCTCCTCCGCAACCGCGTCGTCCGCCTCGACCGTGCCGCGGGCGAGGTGCAGGGCGCGCTCGTCCCGGTCAGCGAGACTGGTGGCAAGCGCGAGATGGACGGCGCGCCGTTCGTCGCTGCTCGAGAGGTCGACGAGCGTCGAGGCCAGGAGCGGGTGAGCGAAGTGCGGGACATCGGGGTGCACGTCGATCACGCGTGACGCCCGGAGCTCGTCGAGCGCACGGGGGTCGGCGCCTTCGAAGCGGCCGAGGAGCGCAGCGGTCAGGCCCGCCGCCCTGGCGGTCGGCGACAGCGTGAGAAGGCGAGTCCGGAGCGCCGCCGCGAGGCTTTCAGGCACCGCGAGATCGTCTCTCGCGGTCGCGGCGAGCTCCAGCGCGTAGTACGGGTTGCCCGCCGAGAGATCCGTGACCCGCCTGAGCTCGGAGGGCGCAAGCGCGCGACCGGTGCGCTCGTGCACAAGGGCCGCAAGCTCGCGCGCACCGAGGCCCCCGATCTCGACCCGGCGGAGGGCCCGGCCGCCTCGCGCTGCGATCTCGGTCAACTCGCCTGCGAACCCTGCACGAAGCGCTGCCAGCAGCCCGACAGGCTCCTCGTCGAGACGCCTGTAGGCGAACGTCACCGCGCGTAGGGTCGGCGCGTCCAGCCACTGAAGATCGTCGACGGCGACGAGCATCGGTGACCGCACGGACAGCGCCCTGAGCAGGCCGACGACCCCGAGACCCACAGTCGTCGGATCGACACCTTTCGCGCTCC
>JBJXGY010000062.1:0-4822 GCA_046160185.1 Gaiella sp.
CTGATCCGGGCCGCCTGCGCCTCGTCGGCGAGCGCGCGGGCGTTCGCTTTCAACAGCTCGATCTCCTCCGGGGTTTCGGCGTCGCCGGTGAACGTGTTGAGCACCCCGGCACCGAGCTCCGCCGACACCGCCAGCATGGTGCGCAGGCGCCGCATCCCCTCGTCTGTGTGGAGGGCCGCGTGGCCGCTGATGGAGACGCAGCGCTGCCCGTGGCGTTCGAGCAGCGCGCGGGCGCCGTCGACGTCGGGGTCGTCGGGGTCGAGATGCTGGAGAAACCCCTTCACCGCGCCAATCTCCACGTTCTCGAACCCCGCCTCGGCCAGCCCGTGCAGCGCCTCTTCGAGCGTGTACGGCTTGAAGCAGATCGTCGACCCGGTCTGGATCCAGCTCATGGTGCACTCCCTTCGTTCGGTAGCTCGAGCCCCCACACGTCGCGATGGAACGCGACGAAGCCCTCGGGGTAGTCCCACGTGTCGATGTCGCACACGAGCACGGCAGGACGGCCGTCGCGGAGCGCGTCGCGCGCCCGGCCCAGTGCCTCGTCGAGCTCGGCAGGCGCCGCGATCCGCTCGGCATGCGCGCCGCTGGCCCGCGCGACGGCGGCCAGGTCGGGCTGCGCCTCGAAGTCGACGGCGATGTAGCGCTCGCCCGTCGCGCGCGCGATCCACTTCACCCAGTGCAGGCTCGCGTTGTCGAGCACCACCCACAGAACCGGGGCAGCGTGTTGCACGGCGGTCGGGATCTCCTTCATGTACATCTGGAAGGCGCCGTCGCCCGTCACGCACACCACGTCGGAGCCGGGGCGGGCGAGCTTCGCGCCGATCGCCCCGGCGACGCCCAGCCCCATCACCGTCTGCTCGGCCGGCGCCACGCAGCCTCGGTGCTCGACCACCTTGACGTAGGGGCAGTAGTACGACCACAGATCCTGTCCGCCGTTCTCGTGAACGAGCACGAAGCCGTCCGGGAGCACCCGGTTCAGGGCGTGCACCACCTGGCTCGTCCGAAGCTGCCCGCCGCCGCCGGCTGCGCATTCCGCGGCGACGTCGCGCTCGAACGCCTCCTTGAACGCGACGAGCTCCGTCGTCCACGTGCGGCCCGTGACAGGGGACATCGCGTCCGCGAGCTGCCCGAGCACGACCCGCGCGTCCCCCACGACGGCTGCGTCCGCCGGCACCACCCGCTCGATCTCCGACGGGTCGACATCGACCTGGATCACGCGCGCAGCGGAAGGCAGATAGCGGCCCAGACCGGTCTGGAACTCCTCGAGCCGCGTACCGACGTAGAGGACGCAGTCGGCCTCGTCGACGGGGCGCGCGCTCGACCGCGTGCGGTAGAGCCCGACCGACCCGAAGGCGAGCCGATGGTGCTCTGAAATCGAACCCCGACCGGAGGGTGTCGCCACGACGGGTGCGTCCAAGCGCTCGGCGAGCGCGACGAGGGCGTCCTCGGCGCCGGACAGGCCCACGCCGCCGCCGGCCCAGATCACCGGGCGCTCCGCCGCGTCGATGAGACGCGCGGCAGCTGCGACGGCGTCGGGCGCGCCGGCGCTGCGGAGATCGGACAGCGGCCGCCGGTAGACCGGGATCTCGGCCTCTGTGCCCGCGACGTCACCGGGGATCTCGACGAACACTGGCCCGGGCCGGCCGCTTCGAGCCACCGCGAAGGCGCGCTGCATCGTCCAGGCCGTCCGCTCCGGCAGATCGATCCGCACCGCCCACTTCGTCACCGGGCGCGCCATTTCGAGCGACGGAGCGTCCTGGAAGCCGCCTGCGCCTTCGTGCTCGCGGCCGGCGGCCGAGACGACACAGACGATCGGCGAGCACGCGTACTGCGCCTCGAGCAGCCCCGGGATGAGGTTCGCCATGCCCGGGCCAGGGCTTGCGTGCACGACGCCGACCTGTCCGGAGACGCGGGCGTACGCCATCGCCAGGAAGACGGCCGACGTCTCCATGCGGACGAGGACGGCGCGGACCGAGTCGCTCTCGTAGAGGTCGTTGTAGAGCAGCGTGGGGTTGCCCGGCAGCCCGAAGACGTACTCGACGCCTTCGGCCTCCAGCGCCTCCACGATCGCCGCCCAGGGCTTACGTCGCGACACCGCACCACTCCGTGACCGCGGCCGCCAGCGAACGGGCCGCGGCGACCACCTCGTCGACTGCGACGCTTTCGTCGCGGCAGTGCGCGACACGCACGTCGCCCGGACCGAAGGCGACGCTGGGGATCCCCGCCGCCTCGTAGAACGACGCATCCGACGCGGCTCCGAAGCCAACCGGGTGTTCGGGGCTCGGCGGCGGGATCGCGACGCCGGTGACGCGCACATGCGCGTCGGCCATCGTCTGCACGATCGGATGCTCCCACGGTGTCGAGGCCGCCGGCCAGTTGTTGATCCACTCGAATCGCGGCGGGTGCTCCCGCAGCCACGGGTCCAGTCGGGCCACGGTGAGGACGTACTCCTCGATCTGGCTGCGGATCTCCTCCGCCGTCTCGTCGGGTGGGTACCACAGCGAGTAGGCGATCTGCGCCCGGTGCGGGAAGTAGAACGGGATATCGAGACCCGGGTCGGCGTGGAGCACACCGGGGAGCATCGAGAAGAAGCCAGGCATGAAGTACGGGTGGCGCTTCGTCAGGCCCCACTGCTGCTCGAGGTCCTGGAGCGCGACGACGATCCGGACAGCCTTCTCGAGCGCGTTGACCCCGATCTCATCGCCGGGCCCACCGGGCCGGATCGCCAGCGCGCGGTTGCCGCAATGGGTGGCCAGACCCTCGACGTGGATGCGGAAGTACCAGTTCCCTGCGGCGATCGGTGAGACAGTGAGTGGGTGCGGGATCGAAGTGGGCTCGGTCACGATCGCGGCGTCGGCGGTGTACCCCGCCTCGAGCACCGCGGTCGTTCCGAGGTGATGCTGCATCGTCTCCTCGCCGACGACCGAGTGCAGCAGCAGGTCGCCCTCGAGCGAGACGCCGGCGTCGGCGAGCGCCTGTGCGACCAGCCACATCGACACGTCCGAGCCCTTCATGTCCGTCGAGCCGATGCCGAACAGGCGTCCGTCCCGGAGCTCGGGATTCCACGGGCTGCCGTTGACCCAGGCGTCGGGGTCGACCGGGGGCACGGTGTCGACGTGCCCGTTGAGAGCGAGCGAGCGACCACCGCCTCGTCCGCTGCGCACGCCCACGAGGTTGCGCCGGTCCGGGTCGGGTGCAACCCAGTGCGTCTCGAGCCCGGCCTGCTCGTACCGTTCGCGGAGGATCTCGTTGACGCGCGTCTCGCCGCCGATCACGTCGGCCCTCGTCACGCCGACGAACTCGGGGTTGACGCTGTTCACGCTCACCAGCTCACGGAGCAGTTCGACCGCGTCGTCGCTGCGGGCGTCGACGCACGAGAGCACGCGGTCGAGAACGCCCGCCGTCACACCGCCTCCGCCCGGCCGCTCTCGAGCGAGCGCGCGACGGCCAGGGCGGCGCGGAGCGCAAGCGTCGCCTGCGCTGCGGTGCCCTGTTCCGGCTGACGGCCCTGCTCGACGCACGAGACGAACTCCTCGATCTCCGGGCCCCACGGGTCGGCGCTTTCCACCGGCACGGTCTCCGGGTCGCCGCCGAGCGGGTAGAGGCGAAGTCCGCGAGCCGAGGACGAGGCGCCGATGTTGCCCTCCCCCTCGATCGGGGCTGCGGAGAACGCGTACTCGGCGACACCGCCGTCGCAGAGGACGCGGATCGAGCTCGAGAACGGGTACGAGCGCGGCATCGCCATGCTTCCTTCGACGACACCCGAGGCCCCGTCGTACTCGACGATTGCCTGCACGTGCCCGGGCGCCGGCTCGCTTGCGAAGACGCTGCGCGGGGTGCCGAGCAGCCAGTTCAGCTGGTCGAGGTCGTGGATCATGAGGTCGACAGGGGTGCCGCCCGACTGCGAGCGGTCGGCCATCCAGTCGTTCCAGTCGGCCGGCGGCGAGAGACGGTGAGCGGAAATCGCGAGCGGCCGCCCGAGCCGCCCCTCCGACACGAGCCGCTGCAGCTCGACGTACTCCGGCCAGAAGCGCAACACCATCCCGACCATGAACACGGAGCCGCTCGCCGCCGCGGCGGCGCCGATTGCCTCGGCATCCTCGACGGTGAGCGCGATCGGCTTCTCCAGGAAGACCGCTTTCCCGGCTGCGAGCGCCTGCTCGGTGACCGCGCGGTGCAGCGGGGTCGGCAGGCAGATGTCGACCGCGTCGACCTCCGGGTCGGCGATCGCCGCGTCGAGGTCCGTGGTGACGGTCGCGCCGACGACCTCGGCCACCTTCGACGCCCGGTCGGGGTTGCGCGATGCGACCGTCTTCACGCGCACCCTGTCGCCGAGCGCCTGGTAGTTCGCGGCGTGCGCGGAGCCCATGAACCCGCCGCCCAGGATCGCGATCGTGACCATTCAGTGTGCCTCCAGGAACTCGCGGTTGAGCCGGTTGAAATCGTCGGGGATCTCCCAGAACGGTGCGTGCCCCATCTGCGGCCAGACGTGCAGTCTCGATTCGGGGATCCGGTCGTGCAGCGCCCTCGCGTGGGCAGGGGGTGTGAGGATGTCCGTGTCGCCGACCGTGATCAACGTCGGGACGGCGATCTGCGCCACCTCCTCGAGCGCGATGTGGCTCAGACATGCCTCGGCCTGGTCGCAGAACGCCTCGACCGTCTGCCCGTACGGGCTCTCGGTCACCTGGCACTCGAGCTCGGCGAACGTCTCCGGATGCGCCGCGTAGAACCGCGGTGTGAACACCCACAGCCAGATCTGGCGCGAAAGCTCGAGCATGCCGGCGGCGCGCCCGATCGCCTGCCAGCTTCGGATCAGCGCGGA
>JBJXGY010000063.1:0-9696 GCA_046160185.1 Gaiella sp.
CAGCGGGAACACGCGGTTCTCAGGATCGACTCCGAACGGCATCCGAATCGAGCCTCCCGCACGGCGGGCAGCGGCGTACCGTCAAGGACAGAGGTGGCGAGGTGAACGGCCCGCCACGACCCCGACATCAGGAGGCACGAATGAGCACCGACACGAACTGGTTCCACGAGGACGACCACCTGCGGGTGATGATCGAGGACATGTCCCGGCGAGGCGCGTCCGAGCGGGAGATCAGCGCGGCCGTACGGCAGGCATCGGGCCGGTGGACGAAGGAGCGGCGCGGCCCCGAGCGGCGCACAGCCCGCTTCCGGCTGCGCAGGCGCCGGGCCTAGGGGCCCATCAATCATCTCGTTTTCGTCGGCCGGTTGTGGCTGCGACGCGGCGCCGGGCGTCGCCCTCGGTCGCATCCGTACTCCGGTACGAAAGCTCCTGCGTCCTCGCCCAGCTTGCGTCTCGTCACCCCCGCGTGCGATCCCTGACGGGAGAGCCCCAAGGAAGCCGAGTCGAAATGAAGACCGAGCGATTTTGATGCGAGGTCTGAGGCGCGGCCGGCTCGCCCGCGCGGCGCACGCTCCCGTAGCAACTCTCTATCCGAGGGCCATCAGGGCGACGCCGATGCCGACGAGCCCGACCCCGCCGAGCTGGCTCCACGAGAGCCGCTCGCGAAGCACCGCGAGACCGAGCAAAGCACCGGCCGTCCCGTACTGCGACTGGCAGACGCTCGCAACGCCGATGGGACCGGCGGCGAGCGAAGCGATGGCGGCGGCCACGGCGCCCAGCTCGAGCACGGCAGCTGCGCTCACCATCCCGAACAGCCTGTGCGAGCGCAGCCGCGGCGAACGGGGCCGACGGGTGACAGAGCCGGAGATGACCAGCGCCATCAAGAGCAGGCCCCCGACTTTTGTGAGCCCGATCGCGCCGGAGGCGCCGACCTCGTCCGTGTGCGCCCAGAGCACGCTCGCCAGACCGAAGCCGATCGCGGACGCGATCCCCCACACAACGCCGCGGGCACTCCCACCGCCCGGCTCGCGCGCGGTGACGATTGCCCCGAGAATCGCTACGACGACCCCTGCGATGGCCACACCACCGATCCGCTCACCGAGCCCGAACGCCACCCCCGTCGCCACTCCGCCTTCCAGCGAGGCGACAGGCCCGATCACGGCGAGGTTCCCGAACTGGACCCCCTTGAGCAGCGAGACCTGCCCGGCGTAGTACAAGACGCCCGCCCCGATTGCGACGAGCAACGCGAGCCGCTGATGCGCATCCGTCGGCAGCCCTCCCCACGCGACCATCACGGCGATCGCCGGGACGAAGCCGAGCAACAGGACCAGCAACATCGTCAGCTCCGCTCCGATCTGCCGAGTTGCGCGGGTGCTCGAGAGATCGCAGGCGGCCCACATGAACGCCGCGCCCAGGCCGAGCGCGAGGGTCATGGCCGCACCACGGGCGCGCGCCGTGCGGTGGTACGTGTCGGTTCCATGAGGGGTTGAGCGAGTTCCACGGCGCCGTGATACTTCACTTCGCCGCTTTCACGACACTGACGCGCCGCTTTCACATGACCATGGAGCTCCGGATACTCGGCCCGGTCGAGATCGTCTCCCAGGAGACTGTGGTTGCCATGCGGGGCCGGCCGCTGACGCTCCTCTCATTGCTGCTCGCCGAGCGGGGCCGCCCGGTCTCGGTCGATCGAGCGGTCGAGGTGTTGTGGGGCGACCGGCCGCCCGCGAACCCGAAGAACGCGCTGCAGGTGGTGGTGGTGAGACTCCGATCCGCGCTCGGAGAGGCTGCGGCGGTGGAGCTCCGACCGGGCGGGTACGCGCTCGTCGCCGCGCGTGACGCAATCGACGCGGATCGCTTCGAGAGCCTCCTGGCCCGTGGACGCACCGAAGCTGCGGCGGGTGAGCATGCCGCCGCAGCTCGCACGCTGCGCGAAGCGCTGGTGCTCTGGCGCGGCCACGCGCTGGCCGAGGTGCGGGACGAGCCGTTCGCGCGGGCAGAGGCTGCGCGGCTCGAGGAGCTGCGGCTGGAGGCGCTCGAGGTGCGGATCGACGCCGATCTCGCACTCGGCCGCGCTTCCGAGCTGGTCGGGGAGCTCACCGGGCTCGTGGCCGAGCATCCGTTTCGCGAGCACCTGCAGGGTGCGCTGATGCTCGCGCTGTCCCGCTCGGGGCGGCAGGCCGACGCGCTCGCCGCCTACACGGAGGCACGCAGGTCGCTCCGCGACGGCCTCGGGTTGGAGCCTGGGCCGGCGCTTCGCGAGCTGCAGCGTGCGGTGCTCAACCAGGAGGGCCGCGCCGCCCCCCGCTCCGACCGCGACCCGGGGCCGGTCGGAGCGCGTTCACGAGTCGTGCCGGCCGTCTCGTTCGTCGGCCGGCGGGCGGAGCTCGCGGAGGTGACCGGTCTCCTGTTGCGAGGCGGCAGGCTGCTGACGCTGCTTGGGCCGGGCGGCACCGGCAAGACCAGGCTTGCGCTCGAGGTCGCGGACGGTCTGCGCGAGGCGTTTCCGGACGGCATCGTGCTCGTCGAGCTCGCGTCGGTGCGCGACGCAACACAGGTCGAAGGCGCTGTGGCGCGGGCGCTCGCCCGTGACGTGGAGACGCCCGTGGCCACGCTCGAGACCGTTGCGGAGCGGGCGGCGGGGCGGCACTGCCTCGTCCTGCTCGACAACGCCGAGCACGCGGTGGCGGCAGTGGCCGAGGTGGCAGCGGCATTGACGGCGGTCGAGGGGCCGCGGGTGCTCGTGACGAGCCGGGTGCGTCTCGGGCTGCGCGAGGAGACGGGGTACGAGGTGCCGCCACTCTCACCCGCCGACGCGGTGGCGCTCTTCGTGGCATGTGCCCGCCGGCTCGACGCGGCGTTCACCCCCGACGACGCGGTCGCGCTCCTGTGTGCCCGGCTCGACCGGCTGCCGCTCGCCATCGAGCTCGCCGCGGCACGAACGACCGTTTTCTCAGCCTCCCAGCTGCTCGACCGGCTCGGCGAGCGGCTGGACATGGTGGACGCAGGCCCGCAGGCGGAGGACCGCCACCGGTCGCTCCGCGCCGCCACCGAGTGGTCGCTGGCTCATCTCTCGGACGACGAATTGCGTCTCTTTCGACGGCTCGCGGTGTTCGCCGGGCCGGTGCCCTTCGAGACGGTCGAAATGGTGTGTGAGGCCGGACCGGTCGAGCTGCAGGCCCTGGTCGAGCGGAGTCTCGTTCAACGGTCGACGCCGCGGGAGCCGGGAGGAACGCCCCTGTTCGCGATGCTCGAGACGATCCGCCAGCACGCGGGCGAACTGCTTGCAGCGGACGACGCCGAGCTGTATCACGTGCGGCGGCGCCACGCCGAGGCGGTGGCGCAGCGGATGTCAGCACTCGCGGAGGCGGGGGCGCCCCCAATCGAGCTCGAGCGGGAGCGGCAGGAGCTCACGCTCGCCCTGCTCGCTGCGAGGGAGGAGCCGGACGGCGAGCTCGAGCTCTCGCTGGCCGCTGCGGCGCACCGGCTGTGGCGCCTGCGTGGGCCGTACCAGGAGGGTACAGCGGCGCTCGCCCACGCGCTCGACCGCTGTCCCGAGGGCACCGCGCGCGTGCGGGCGCTGCTGGCTCTTGGCGACCTATCGTCGCTCGGCGGGGATCCGGTGGCAGCGGTCGTCAACGCGGAGGCGGCGCTCGCAGCAGCGCGCACGAGAGGTGACACTCCGGCGCAGGTGCGCGCGCTGAACCTGCTTGGCAATGCCGCATTCGGGACGGGCGACCTCGACACGGCTCGCTCGCGTTACGAGGAGTCGATCTCGCTCGAGCGCGACAGCGGCGCGACCGCCGGTGGGCTCGCGGGGTTGGCCGCGCTGGCGAATCTCGGCCACACGCTGTTCGAGCTCGGCGAGCTCGCGCTGGCCCGCGAACGGCTGGAGGAGTGTCTTGCGGCCTCACTCCGTATCGACGACCGTCAGCGCGCAAGCGCCTGCCTGCACTCGCTGGGCATGCTCGCACTCCACGAGCGGCTCGCAGACGACGCCGACGAGGCGCTCCGGCAGGGGCTGGCGATCGCCCACGAGCTTGGCATCGTCAAGTACCAGATCGACATTCTCCTGGTGCTCGGGGCGGCCCGGATCGCACAGAACGCGGCTGCGGAGGGGGTGGGCATCCTCGCCTGCGCCGAGGCGCAGGCAGCGGTGGTGGGAATGCGGACGAACCACGAGGGCAGCCGCGAGGCGGCGGTTCACGACGCAGCCGTGAAAGCGGCCTTCGGAGCGCTGGGACCGGCGGCATTCCAGGAGGCCTATGCGACCGGGCGCGAGTGGACGCTCGAGGAAGGGGTGGCCGCGGGTCTCGCTGCGGTCGTGGGCTGATCCGCTCTGACGTGACCACAATCGCGCCCGGTGCGTAGTCCAGGCCAGCCGTGCTCCGCGTCACCCCCGATGCCGCCGAACGGCCGCGGGCGCACGATGCAGGCGATGCGCCGGCGGACCCTCATCGGGCTGTTCGTCGGGGCGCTGCTGATGGGCGCCGCGCTCGCCACGACTGCCTCGACCGACCTCCGGGCGTCTGCGGGAGCACGCTGGCGCATCCGCGACCTCGGTACGCTCGGGCGCACGTTCGTCTCGAGCGAGGCGGTCGACGTCAGCGAGCGCGGGCAGATCGTCGGCGGCTCGGGCACAGGCAGCCTCGGGCGGGCGTTTCTCTGGGAGAACGGCAGGATGAGTGCTCTGGGCACCCTTGGCGGGCTCGAGAGCGCGGCAGCGGCCGTCAACGACGCGGGCCAGGTGATCGGCGGTAGCTTGACGCGCAAGCCCGCGCGCGGCCATGCGTTTCTCTGGCAGGACGGGAAGATGGTCGACCTCGGCACGCTCGGCGGCCGTCGAAGCAGTGCGCGCGCGATCAACAACCGCGGCCAGGTCGTCGGCTCGAGCACGACCGCGAGCGGCCGGGAGCACGCCTTCCTCTGGGAGAACGGCACGATGCACGACCTGGGCACGCTGGGCGGGCCGACCAGCATCGCCATGGCGATCAACGACCGCGGTCAGGTGGTAGGGAGCAGCGAGAATGCAAACGGCCGGCAACGCGCCTTCCTCTGGCATCAGGGCCGGATGCGAGACCTCGGGACGCTGAGCCCGGCGTACTCCGCGCACTGCAGCGCTGTCGACGTCAACGAGCGCGGCCAGGTCGTCGGCAGCTGCTCCAGCGCCACGATCTCGTTCGGCCAGCTCGGGCCGGGCGTGCACGCCTTTCTCTGGCAGAACGGCAGGATGCGCGACCTCGGCACGCTGCGCCGTGACCCTCCGACGAGTGCAGCCGTCGCCATCAACGACCGCGGTGCCGTCATCGGCAACAGCCCCGCGACCGGCGATTGGCGGGCGTTTCTGTGGCGGAGCGGAAAGCTGATCGGCCTGGGGACGATCGCCGGCGGCGACCACGTGGAAGCGATCGCGATCAACAACCACGGCCAGGTGATCGGAAGCGGCGTCCCGATGGGCCCGCACGGGATGTCGCACGCGTTCGTCTGGCACAACGGGGTGCTCACCGATCTCGGCACCCTCGGCGGCTCTGTGAGTGTCCCGTCCGCGATCAACGAGCAGGGTCTGATCGTCGGCAGCTCGAACACCGCGGCCGGCAAGGGCCATGCGGTTCTGTGGTCACCGGCTCGATGACGTGACGCCGAGCGGCTCTCGTTGCCGGCAGGGCGGCGATTCCTGACGCGAGATCCAGTCGGCTGCCTGGCGGTCTCGGCAGCCTGAACGGGTTCTCGATGCGCACGCCCGCGATCTCCGATCCGTCGTCGAGGTTCCCGGTGAGGATCGAGTAGTAGGGTGCTGCGGTGACCCCGCCTGCTCCCGGTTCGACGACCCCTTGGCTCTCAGGCCCGTCCAGAAGGGGCCTGTGCGCAGGCACGTTCAGCCGACCACGGAGCAAGCCCCTTGAGCTTTGAGCTCGACGCCCTCTCCGCGCCCGGCTGGGCCGCGCGTCAGGGGCTCCTTGCCGACGGGGCCGAGGTCTTCGCCGAGGAATTCACGGGAGGCGTATCCGCGACGGTTGTGGCCCTCCGCCCTGCTGCCGGCGGAGCGGGGCTCGTCCTCAAGCAGGCGCTCCCGCGCCTACGAGTGCGCGAAGAGTGGCTCGCCACCCAGGAGCGCAATGCAACCGAGGCGGCGGCGATGACGCTCTGCGCCGGTCTCACACCTGGGGCGGTACCCAGGGTGCTGGCTGTCGACCCGGTCAACCACATCGTGGCGATGGAGCTGATCGAGGGCTGCGTCAACTGGCAGACCGAGATAGGTGACGGCCGGGTGCACGCGGCGGCGGGTCGCTGGGCGGGTAGAACGCTCGGGCTCTGGCACGCGAAGACGGTCGGAGATGCGCTCCTGGAGGGTCAGCTCGGCGACGGTGAGGCGTTCGAGCAGCTGCGGCTGCGCCCGTTCCACGAGACGGTCGCCGCCCGGCTGCCGGACCTCGCCGAGCTCGTGCTGTCGCGGGCCGAGGAGCTGCGATGCCGGCGCCGATGCCTTGTCCACGGCGACTACGCGATGAAGAACATGCTCATCGGATCCTCGGGACACTGGGTGCTCGACTTCGAGGTCGCACACCGAGGGAACCCGCTCTTCGACCTTGGCTTCTTCCTGTCGTTCGCGGTCCTCTCCGCGATCCGCTGGGAACCGCTCGTTGCCGACCTCGAAGCTCTCGCGTCGGGGTTCCTCGGCGGATATGCGCAGACGGCTGGTACCGGTTTCGCCGGGACGGAGGCCGATGTCGTCGCGCACACCGCGTGCCTTGTCCTCGCCCGTACCGACGGCAAGTCGCCCGCACTGTTCCTCGACGGCCGCTCGCGCGAGCGCGCGCGCGAGATCGGTGCGGCGCTCCTGCGGGAGCCCGACAGGGGGCTTTGGGCGTGGGTGTGATCCAGCAGGTGCTTGCGTGGGAGGCACTGGACTCGCGCGGCCAGCCGACCGTAGCGTGCATGGTCAGGCTGGACAGCGGTGCGGAGGGAGAGGCGCTCGCCCCCGCGGGCGCATCGACGGGCTCACACGAGGCGGTCGAGCGGCGCGACACCGAAGCCACTCGCTACGCCGGTCGAGGGGTGCGAGCGGCAGTCGAGTTGCTCCACGCCGAGATCAGCCCA
This sequence comes from Gaiella sp., assembly GCA_046160185.1. Lineage (GTDB taxonomy): Bacteria > Actinomycetota > Thermoleophilia > Gaiellales > Gaiellaceae > Gaiella. The sequence goes on from JBJXGY010000063.1 coordinate 7,096, forward strand.
CTACTCGTCGGCAGGGAGGTGGACGCGCAGGAGGAACTCGACGCGGCGCTCCGCGCGCTCGACGGCACCGACGACCTTTCGCGGCTCGGCGCGAACACGGTTCTCGCCGCCTCCGTCGCGTGTGCGCTTGCCGCCGCCGCCAACCGTGGCGTGGCGCTCTGGCGCGCGCTTGCACCCGACGGGCCGCCGCTCCTTCCGCTGCCGATGGTGAACGTCCTCTCCGGTGGTGCGCACGCAGGTCGGATGATCGACGTCCAGGACTTCCTGGTCGTGCCGGTCGGTGCGAAGAGCTTTGCGGAGGCGCTCGAGTGGACAGTCCGCGTGCGGGCTGCGACGTCGGACGTCCTGAGCAGCGCCGGATACGAGGTCGCGCTGGTGGCCGACGAGGGCGGGCTCGCCGCCCCGTTGCCCACGAACCGGGCCGCACTCGACGTGCTCCTCGCCGGGATCGAGCGGAGCGGGCTCGCGCCCGGTTCCGATGTCGCGATCGCCGTCGACGTAGCCGCGACCCAGCTTGTGGCCGACGGTGGCTACGTGCTCCCGCGTGAGCGGCGATCGCTCCAGGCCGACGAGCTCGTCGAGGAGCTCGCCGCCTGGGTCGACGACTTCCCGATCGTCTCGATCGAAGACCCTCTCGGCGAGGACGACGCGGAGGGCTGGAAGCTCGTCACCCACCGGCTTGGCGGCCGAGTTCAGCTCGTCGGTGACGATCTCTTCGCGACGTCGGTGGCGCGTCTGCGGCGGGGGATCGCCGACCGCGCCGCCAACGCAGTGCTGGTGAAACCGAACCAGGTCGGCACGCTCAGCGATGCACGAGCCGTAGTCGAGCTCGCCCGTGACGCCGGCTATGCGACCGTCCTCTCCGCACGGTCGGGCGAAACCGAGCAGGCGTGGCTCGCCGACCTCGCGATCGCCTGGCAGGCGGGGCAGCTGAAGGTCGGGTCGACGATGCGTTCCGAGCGCACGGCGAAGTGGAATCGACTACTCCGGATCGAGGCGGAGGAGCCAAACGCCGTCTTCGCGGGGCGCGACGCGCTCGTGCCTCGGCCTACCTGACCGGCGTGACCATCTCGCCATTTGCCGGGCGGTTATCGAGGTGCCGGCGGGTGCGCTCCTGACATCATCAGTCTGGACATGAGCAAACAGGGCTCCCTGGTCGGGCGGACAGCGCCGCCGCTCTCTCTGACGACCATCGACGGCAGCGACTTCGACCTGGCGGCTCTGCGTGGGCACGCGGTGCTCGTCACGTTCCTCCGGCACGCGGGGTGACTGATCTGTCGCGCGCACCTCGTGAAGGTGCTCGGGAAGCTCGAGACGATCGACTCGCTGGGCGGATCTGTCGTGGCGGTCGTCTTCGACGGACCGGAACGAGTCCGCAACGGGCTCTTGCGCGGCCTCGACGTGCCGTTCCCGATTCTCGTCGACGAGCGCCGCGACGCCTACCGGAGCTGGGGCATGGGCCGCGCGAGCGTCGCGAGAGTCTGGCTCGATCCGCGGGTGTGGGGTCGATATGCGGGTCTGCTGCTTCGCGGTAACGTGCCCATCCGGACCGGGAAGGACACCCTCCAGCTCGGAGGGGACTTCGTCGTCGACCCCGCCGGTGTGGTGACGTACTCGCGACCGCAAGTCCGCGACGACCGGCCCGCGGTCTCGACGCTGCTGGACGAAATCGAGCGGGCGAGCCGGCGATGACGGCGCCACCACCCGTCGACGGCCGGGGAGAACGATGACGGGGCGCAGCACCCCACGCCTTCGCATCCTCCTACCGGCGATCGCCGTCCTTGCGGTGGGAGGGCTCGCCGCGGCGCTGGCGCTCTCCACCGGCGGCGATCCTCCGGTCGCGACAGATCCGGGCCAGCGCGGGGAGAACGGTGGGACGGTGCCCGCGGTCGACCGGTCTCCCCCGCCCGAATCGCTGACCAAGGGGTGGAGAACCGATTTCGGAAAGCACAGCGTGGCCTACTCGGAGATCGAGTCCGGTGGGCCGCCGAAGGATGGGATCCCGGCGATCGACACGCCACGTTTCGTCGGCGTGGACCGCGTGGACTTCCTCGCGGACGTCGAGCCGGTGATCCTGGTGGAGCTCGGGGGCGCGGTGCGCGGCTACCCGATCCAGATCCTGATCTGGCACGAGATCGTCAACGACGAGCTCGACGGAACGCCCCTCGCCGTCACCTTCTGCCCACTCTGCAACACCGCGATCGTGTTCGACCGCCGCGTCGACGGCAGAGTGCTCGACTTCGGCACCACCGGGAATCTCCGCAACTCCGACCTCGTGATGTACGACCGGGAGACCCAGTCGTGGTGGCAGCAGTTCTCGGGCCGGGCGATCGTCGGCACGCTGACCGGCGCGCGGCTCGAGCAGCTTCCCGCCCGGATCGTCCCGTGGTCGGAGCTCCGGCGCGAGCATCCGGAGGCCGAGATCCTCGCTCGCCCTGCCGAGTCCAGAAGGCCGGGCGACATCACAGGGCGTGAGACCCCCTACGGGACGAACCCTTACACCGGCTACGACGACGTCTCGTCCCCGCCGTTCTTCCCCGCGAAGAACCTCGACGACACCCGGCTGCAACCCAAGGAGCGCGTGGTCTTCCTCGAATCCGG
>JBJXGY010000064.1:0-18891 GCA_046160185.1 Gaiella sp.
CGCCGCAGTCGCGGCGCCCCTCCACCTTCCCGGGAGGAGATCATGGCCCGCACGCTCCACGCCGGCGTCGCACGCCGCACCATCAACCCGCTCCTCGGCACCGGCAAGGCCGGGCTGAGGCTGTTCGGCTCACCGATCCAGGCGATCGAGAGCGACCTCACCGCGACTGTCCTCGTGCTCGCCGACGGCGAGACCAAGGTCGCGGTCGTCGCGACCGACCTCTGCGTGCTGAGCCTGGGCGAGTCCGACCGCCTGCGGACGGCCGTCGCGGAGGCGCTCGAGATCGCCGGCTCGCACGTGCTGCTCAACCTGAGCCACAACCACAGCTCGCCCGCCCTGCCCGAGTTCATGGCGATGACCGACACCGCCGAGGACGTCCCCTTCCGCACCCGGTACGAGCGCGACCTTCGCGGCTGGCTCGTGGCGGCGGCGCTCGAGGCCGACGCGCGGACGCAGCCCGCCCGCATCGGCTGCGGCTGGGGCACGAGCGACATCGGCGTCTACCGCCGCGAGACCCGCGACGGCCGCGACGTCCTCGGCGAAGTTCCCGACCACGCGATCGACACCACCGTCGGCGTGATCCGAGTGGACGACCTCGACGGCCATCCCATCGCCACCCTCTTCCGTTACTCCGCCCACCCTGTCACCGTCGGCAGCCGCTCGCAGGTCGCCTCGACCGACTACCCCGGGCCGGCAAGGGACGTGATCGAACAGAACCTCGGCGGGCTCGCGCTCTTCCTCCAGGGCTGCGGCGGCAACGTCAACCCGCGCGTCGGGATCGGCTACGAGATCGACTGCAGCGACACGAAGAACCGCATCGGCCTCGAACTCGGCGGCGAGGCGCTGAAGGTCGCCGCCGCCATCCGCACCGCCACCCGCGCCGGGGAGCGCCGGCCCCTCGGCAACGTCCCCAACATCCTCTTCACCCCGTGGGAGCGGATCGACACCACCGACACCTGCACCCACCTCGGCGCCACCGAGACCACCGTCGCGCTCGACTACGACGCCCTTCCTTCGCCGGAACGCGCGCGGGAGATCCACGAGCACTGGCGCCGCCTGGCCGAGGAGCGGCGAGCCACCGACGCGCTCGACTGGGAGATCCGCTCCGCGCAGAAGTACGAGCACTGGGCCGCGAACCTGGTTGCCGCCGTCGAGCACGGCAAGCCGACGCACGAGCTGCGCCTGCAGGCGATCCGTGTCAACGACATCGTCCTGGGCGCGCTCAGCATGGAGGTGTTCTTCGAGACGGGGCTCGAGATCCGCGCCCGCTCCCCCTATCCCGACACGTTCGTGCTCGGCTACTCGAACGGCCTCTACGGGTACCTCCCGCGCGCCGAGGACTACCCGGCCGGTGGCTGGTCGCTCGACGAGAGCTACGCCGTGCCGGACCTGCTGCCGCAGGCCTGGGGCATGCCGGTGATCCTGCACCCCGACTCCGCGAACAGGGCGGCCGCCGCGATGCTGGAGCTGATCAGCGGGCTGTAGACGCAGTGCCGGCACCCGCGAGAAGCTCGCAGCTCACAGGCTTTCCCGGAAGACCCGTTCGAGCAACCCGCCGTCGACTGGCAGCGGCGCGCAGGCCAGCAGGCGCTGCTGCTTCTCCGCTCCGGCGACGAGCTCTGGAACGTCGTCCGCGCCGTAACCGACCTCTTCGAGTCGAGCCGGCACTCCAACGCGCTCCATCAACCTGCGGACGGCGTCGCCCAGCGGATTCGGGTCGTCCCTGTCGGGCTCCCGGCCGGTCAACAGGCGCGCAGCCTCGCGATGCCGTTCGGGCAGCGCCCGGTGGGTGATCCCGAACGCGGCCGGCGCGGTGAGGGCGCAGGCGATCCCGTGCGGCACGAAGCGCCCCTCCCCGGGGTAGCCGGGAGGCTTCCAGCCGTGTCGGACCCCCGCGATCGGATAGGAGCAGGCGTGCGGCACGTGGACGCCGGCGTTGCCGAAGCCGACACCGGCGGCGGTGGCCGCCAGCATCATCCCGGCCCGGGCGTCGCGGTCGGAGCCGTCGGCGACCGCGCGCTCGAGGTTGGCGCCGACGAGCTCGATCGCCTGCCGCACCCAGAGGTCGGCGAGCGGGTGTGCGCCCTGGTAGTTCGGCCGCGCGTCGGGCGTCGCCGGGGCGGCCCGGCGCGTGTACGGGACCGACGTGAATGCCTCGGCGGCGTGGAGCAGGGCGTCGATGCCGGTCGCCGCGGTCACGGCCGGGGGGACGCCGAGCGTCAGCTCTGGGTCGCACAAGGCGACGAGCGGACGGAGCAGGGGGTGAGCGATGCCCGTCTTGACGTGCTCGTCGGGGAGGTCGAGCACCGCGACGGCGGTCACCTCCGATCCCGTCCCGGCCGTGGTCGGGATCGCGAGCAGGGGCAGCAGCGGTCCCGGCGGCGCGTGCGCAGGCCCGAGGGGTGCGTTCACGTAGTCGCGCACCCGCCCGCCGTGGGCGCCGATGAGCGCTGCGACCTTGGCTGCGTCGAGGGCCGAGCCGCCGCCCAGCCCGATCACGCCGTCCACGCCGGCTTCCTGCGCGGCCGAGCCCGCGTCCGCGAGCGTCGCCTCGGTGGGCTCCCCGACGGGGATCACGTGAATGACGACCTCGACCCCGGCAGCCGCGCACGCCGCCATGACGGGCTCGTGCAGACCGCGTTCGGCGAGGTGCCGGTCAGTGACGAGGAGCGCGCGCGTGATGCCGAGCCGAGCCGCCCGCCACCCGGCCTCGCGCGAGGCGCCCGGGCCGAACACGAGCCCGGGGGTGGCGAGGGTGCAGACCGTCTCGCTCGTCGTACTTTCCACGAGGCTAGAGTGCGTCGATGCTGATCGCAGCGCCCTCGTGCACGGAGCGCCAGGCGGCGTCCATCACCGCGACGGTGCGCACACCCAGGTCGAGCGGGGCGCGGTTGACGGTCTCGCGGCCGAGGCACGTGTCGACGAGGAACTGGGCGGCATCGTCACAGGTGTACTCGGCATCCGGCTCGCCGGCGGGCGGGTCGGGCTCGATCGCCAGCCACTGCGCACGCTCCTTGTCGCCCTCGAGGAGCAGCTGGGCCTGAGTGCGGTCGTAGTCGAGCATCAGCACGCCGTGCTCGCCCGCGATGCGGAGGTCGCACGCGTGCCGGCGCCCCCACGGCTCGTGGCCCTGCCCGCTGAACGACGCAACGACGCCACCCTCGAGCGCGACCGAAACCTGGATGTCGAGGTCGACGCCGTTTCCGAGCAGGTGCGCCCGCGCGAACACGTCCTCCGGCTGGTTCGGCACGAGCCACAGCCCGAGCGCGAGCAGGTGGCAGAGCTGCCCGAAGAGGTAGCCGCCCCCCGCGTCGGCCCGCGCCCACGTGTCCGCCTCGGCCTCGACGGCGAAGCCGCCGACATCGAGCACCCCGTAGCCCGAACGGCCGCTGAAGAGGTCGGTGAGGCAGCTCGACATGTACCCGGTCACGGAGGTGATCCGTCCCAGCCGCTCCTCCAGCAGGAGGTCCTTGGCCCAGGTGGTGAGCCGCTGGTAGTTCCAGCCGTGGGCGACGCCCACCGTGCGACCGGCCGCCTCGCCCGCCGACGCGACCGCCCGTGCGTCTGCGAGCGTCACCGTCATCGGCTTCTCGACGAGCACGTGAGCGCCCGCCTGGAGGGCCGCGACCGCGTGCTCGCGGTGGAGGCTGTGCGGCGACGAGACGACGACTCCGTCGAGTCCGGCTCCGAGCAGCTCGGCGACCGAGCTCGTCGCGATCTCGAGCCCGAACTCCTGCCGGAACGCATCGAGGCCCTGCTCGTCCTTGCGCACCGCGCCGACGAGCTCGACGTCGGGATGGTCGCGGAGGAACGGGAGGTACTGGTACGAGGCCCAGAAACCCGCCCCGATCACGCCGATCCGCGCTCGGCTCACTAGCGCACGCCCACGGACGTCCGCGAGGGATGCTCGAGCGGCGTCGGCTCGAGCTTCGGCACCTCGCCCCGAGCGAGCCAGCCGCCCGAGCCGTCGTAGGGCTCGGCCTCCGGAAAGAGGCGCTCTGCGAGCCGGACGCCGGTCTCGACGAACGTCTGCTCGACGCTCGGGTCGAAGAGCGAGGGCAGGCCGACGCTCTTGTAGCCGTACCCGGCCTCGTAGCCGCCGTACTGGTACTCGTTCGCGGTCGGCAGGTAGCCGATGATCTCGTTCGTGTAGCCCGCATAGAGCGTCGGCAGGCCGGGCGAGCGCTCCTTCACCGCGATCCCGTACTCGGTGAACGTCTCGCCCGGTCCGGTCACAATCACGCCGTCACCGATGCGCACCGCGTGCACCGGGCCCGGTACCTCCGTCGGCGCCGTGCCGTCGCGCAGCTGCCCCTCGACCCTCCGCGCCCACGAGGCCTGGTAGTAGGCGAGCTTCGTCTTGCCGCGGTCGCCAGAAGCTCGCGCCTCCTCGAGAGCGACGTCGTACTCGGCACGAAGCGCCTCGATTTCCTCGAGAGGTGGGTGCGGCATCAGCGGGATCGAGACGGTCTCCGCGACGGCGCCGAGTGCCGGCGCCTCCGCATCCTCGAGGCGGCGCCGATACCGGGTGATCGGCGTCACCGAGCCCTCTCCCTCGGTGAGGACGGTGACGGGGCGGCTGTAGCGGTCGGCGACAGCCTCGAGCGCCGCGAGCCCGAGGCGCGTACCCATCCGGTGTGACTCCTCCTCCGTGTCGGTGAAGGCGAACTTCGGCAGCACGTTCCCGGCGGAGCCCTGGAAGAAGACGCACTCGCCGCCCGTGACCGACCTGACGAGGGCGCGCATGGGGCCCGGGAAGTCGGCCGAGTAGACGTCCATATCGTAACCCGTCGTCACAGGGTGGCAGCCGAACCCGACGAGCGTCGCGATCACCGACTCGTCCGGCCGCCGCGCCTGCAGCACCGTGACCTGGTTGTCCACCAGCTCGTCGGGATTCCAGCCGAGAATCGAGCCGCCGTTGTAGCCGCCGGTCGTGCGCTCGCGACGGTTGACGGCGAGGTCCGTCTCGGCCTGGCCCCACACGACCCCCGCAGGCTCGAGCCGCTCCACCGCCAGGCGGCAGACGGAGACGATCTTGTCGTGGATCACGCGCGAGAAGGAGGTGATCGACTCGGCCAGCCACTCGTCGACGTCGCCGTAGACCGCGCCGTTGAGGACGCCACCCGGAGGCGCGAGGTGGGTGTGGCTCCAGTTGAGCAGGATCCCGGCCGGCTCGGCGCCGGTCGCGGCGGCGACGCGCGCGAGCAGCGGCTCGATCTCGGGGTGGATGATCCCGACGATGTCGACTCCGCAGAGGACGACGCGCGTGCCGTCGCGTTCGAACGCGATTGCACCCACCTCGAGCGGCAGCCCGTAGCCGTTGGCGTTCCACGGCTGCCGGATGAATCCGACCATCGGCAGCCCGAGCGGAGGCTCGAGTGGGAGGGAGGCGGCGCCGGCGCGGAACGTGGTCATCTAGGCCTCCTTGGCCGTCGGGGGCGGAACGGAGTCGAGCAGGCGGGCGAGGCCCGCAACAGCCTCGGCGAGGAACCGCTCGCCGGCAGGGATGCCGGCGGCTGACGGGTCGCCGAGGACACCACTCGCACCCATGTCGGGGAGCCGGAAGGCGTCGTTCTCGCGCTCGATCGGCTCGAAGGCCTGCCCCGCCGTCTCGCCGACGAGGGCGGGCAGCGCCGCGAGCATGGCCGAGGTCTCCGCCTGGCCCGCGTGCCCGATGGAGCCGAGATCGACGGGGAAGAGCTCGCGCAGGAGCGCGGGGTCGACCAACTCCCAGTAGTTCACGATCAGGCACGCGTCCGCGAGCCCGAGCGCCTCGAGCCAGCCGCGGTTGCCGCCGTGCCCGTTGACGATCACGACCCGGTGGAACCAGCCGCGCAGGCTCGCCACGATCGACCGGGTCAGCGCCAGTGCGAGCTCGGGCTCGAGGGTCACGGTCAGCCCGAGCCGGACGTGATGGGGGCTGAGCCCCGTCCATACGGTCGGCGCCACGAGGACGTCGGTCTGCGCGAGGGCGGCCGCGCGCGAGGCCACCGTCTCGACGAGGAGCGAGTCGGTGCCGACCGGTAGGTGCTCGCCGTGCTGCTCGAGCGACCCGACCGGGAGCAGGCACACGGCGCCCGCTCGGCCGCGTGCTTCCGCGGCGCCACGGGTGACCTCGCGCAACCACAAGCTCGTCACGGGGCCAGCGCCTGGGCGAAGAGCGTCACGACCGGCTCGTCACCGATCGCCTGGAGGGTGTGCGCCGTGCCCGGCGGCAGGAACACGACGTCAGAGGGCCCCGCGAGCAGGCTGTGTCCGGTGCCGGTGAGGTTGACCGAGAGCCGCCCGGCCTCGACGTAGAAGGTCGCCTCGTAGTCGCCGGAGACCGATTCCGACTCGCGACCGGCAGGCAGGCGGATCTGCCCGACGCGGATCTGCTCGTCGCAGTAGAAGAACGAGACCGGGATCGTGAGGCGGGGATCGCGTCCGCGCATGAGCCGCAGCCAGGTCGAGGGCGGGAGATGCTCCATGTCCACGCCCTCGACCTTGGTGTTCGAGCGCGCGGGCCACCGCTCAAGGTCGTCGAGGTGTGACGGGAACCCGTCGTTGCGCGCGTGAGTTCCCTCGAGCATCACGGCGCTGCGGGGATACCACGCCCACTCGCCGTGCTCCTTCGTGGAGATCGCCTCCTTGAACTCGTCGGTGTGCATCTCGCCGGGGACCCACCAGAGGATCTCGCACGTCTCGGAGCCGACGTTCCACGCGTGATGGAAGGCGAAGGCGGGGATGTTGGCGGCATCCCCCGCCGTGATCTCGATCACGTCGGACGTGTCCGGGTTGCCAAGGAGGAGCGAGCCGCGCAGTACGTAGTAGGGCTCGGGGTTCGGGTGATTACCCGAGTCGAACCAGTGTCCCGGCTCGACGTAGAACGTGCCCTGGTTGAGACGGCGCGTGCCGACGTAGACCCACGTGGCCATGCTGTTGCCGGGCTCCGGGGACCAGGAGAAGTAGTACGCGTCCTCGCGGCGGATCACACGCGGGTGCTGCTCGACCTCGTCGAACGGCTGCCGGTGGTGCCACGGAAGGGCGGCCTCGTATCCGGGGTACCGGTCGTGGGCGTAGTCGGCCATCTCACCCCACCCGCGCCATGCCGAAGACCGCGGTCGTGCCCGTCTCGCCGACGCTCATGAAGCAGTGCTCGACGCTCGCGGGCAGATAGACGACGTCTCCGGTCTCGGCGCGCAGGACGTCCGTCGTCCCGGTGAGGGACACGACGAGCGTCCCCGCCGTCACGTGGATCACCTTCTCGAAGGGCACCGTCTCGGGCTTGGTGTCGCGACGGACGGGAAGGCGCATCTCTCCCGCCCTGATCCGGTCGTCGCAGTACCAGAACGACGTCAGGTACGAACGCCGCGGCTCGTCTCCCGTGATCAGGTGCAGCCAGCTCGAGCGGTCGACCTTCATCATGTCGACGGCCGTCTTCGGCCCGCCGCCCGGCCAGGCGGCGAGCTGGTCGAGCCTCGACTCGAACCCGTCGTGGCGATCGTGCGGGCCGTTCAGTACGACGGGCGAGCGCTCGTACCAGCCGAGCTCGTAGAGGGTGTCGTTCTCGATCTTCTGCTTGAAGAGGTCGGTGTGCATCTCGCCCGGCACCCACCAGGCGATGTAGCAGTCCTCGTCGCCGAAGTTGTAGCCGTGGTGGAACGCCCACGCGGGGATGTTCGCCGCATCTCCGGCGCGGAGCTCGACGACGTCCGAGGTGTCGGGATTCGAGAGGTGAAGCGTGCCTCGGAGGATGTAGTACGGCTCTGGGTTGGGATGGTCGCCCGGGTCGAACCAGCAGCCAGGCGGCACGACGAACATGCCGGCGTTGATGTTCGGGGTCGAGACCCAGGTCCAACTCGGCGTCGCATTCCCTGGCGCGGGCGCCCACGCGTCGAATCGATGCGTGCCGTCCTTGAGAAGTGTCGGCCGGGGCTCCTCGCCCGGGCCGAACGGCGTGCTCTGGTACGGGGGCCAGAGCGCGCGGTACTTCGGGTTGTCGGTCGTCATCGCGGCCTCCTTGCTTGGAGTCGTTTCTTGCTCTCGGAATGGAGTCGGGTCGGGACGGGCTGAACGGCTCGAGGCCCAAGGAGATCTCGGGAGGGCCTGCCGAAGGTCGCGGTCGTGCCGGTCTCTCTCATCCGGCGTTCTCCGGAAAGTGGCAGGCGCTGAGGTGCGTGGCCCCGGCTCGTTCCGTCAGCTCCGGCCGCTCGGCGGTGCAGCGTTCCTGCGCCTTCCAGCAGCGCGAGGCGAAGATGCAGCCGGGCACGGGCTCGGTCAGGTCGGGCAGCTCGCCCTGGAGCCGGATCCGCTCGCGCTCGCGCTCGCGCGCGGGGTCGGCGATCGGCACGGCTGAGAGCAGCGCCATCGTGTACGGGTGCTGCGGCGCCGAGAAGATCCGGTCGGCGTCGGCGACCTCGACGAACCGCCCGCCGTACATCACCGCGACGCGGTCGCAGACGTGGCGGACGGTCGAGAGATCGTGGGAGATGAAGAGGTAGGAGAGCCCGAGCCGCCGCTGCAGGTCCATCAGGAGGTTCAGGATCTGCGCCCGCACGGAGACGTCGAGGGACGACACCGCCTCGTCGCAGACGATCAGGGCGGGGTCGGTTGCAAGCGCCCTCGCGATCGCGACGCGCTGCCGCTGGCCACCGGATAGCTGCAGCGGCCGGCGCTTGCCGTAGTCGGCTTCGAGGCCGACGAGCTCGAGCAGCTCCGGGACGCGGCCACGATGCTTCTTGCCGTCACGCCGGTGCAGCAGCAGCAGCGGCTCGGCGACGATCTGCTCGATGGTCATCAGCGGATCGAGCGAGTCGCCGGGGTCCTGGAAGACCATCTGCACCCGGCCTCGCTGCTCCTTCGCGATCCCGCCGCTCGATGCCTCGAGTGGGCGTCCCTCGAAGGCAACCTCGCCACGCGTACGCGGCGTGAGACCGAGCAGGAGTCGGGCGACGGTGGACTTCCCCGACCCCGACTCACCCACGAGCCCGAGCGATTCACCCCTCCTGATCTCGAAGGAGACGCTCTCCACGGCGCGGAGCCAGCGCTTGCGGGGGCCGCTCGCGCCGCGGGCGCGGTAGTCCTTCGCGAGGTCGCCGACGACGAGCAGGGTCTCGCCCAGAGACGGCTGGCCGAGCGAGATCTCCTGCCGGTGAACGACGCCGACGGTGGCCCGTGACTCGTCCACGAAGTGGCAGGCGACCCTGCGGACGGGATCGGCCATGTCGAACGCGGGGCGCTCGCTGAGGCAGATCTCCCTGCCCGCCGCAAGTCGGCAGCGGGGAGCGAACCGGCAGCCGGGAGGGATCGCGTCGGCTCGGGGCAGCACGCCCGGGATCGACGGCAGGCTCTCCGCCCGTGCATCGTCGAGCTGAGGCACGGCGGCGATCAGCGCCTGCGTGTACGGATGACCCGCGCGCGCGAACACGTCGTCCACGGAGCCGAACTCGACCGGGGCGCCGGCGTACATGACGAGCACGTCCTCGGCGAAGCTCGCGATGATTCCGAGGTCGTGCGTGATCAGCATCACCGCCATCTGCCGTTCGTCGGAGAGGCGATGCAGGAGGTCGATCACGCTGGCCTGCGTCGTCACGTCGAGCGCCGTCGTCGGCTCGTCGGCGATCAGCAGCTCGGGGTTCGAGGCGAGCGCCATCGCGATCATCACGCGCTGGCGCATGCCGCCGGAGAACTCGTGCGGGTATTGCTCGAGCCGCTGGCGCGGCGACTGGACGCCCACCTCGGCGAGCAGCTCGACGGCACGGTCGGCCGCTCCGGCCTTCGTCGCGTCCGTGTGGAGCCGGATCGCCTCGACGAGCTGGTAACCGATCGTCTTGACGGGGTTGAGGGAGCCGAGCGCGTCCTGGAAGATCATCGCGATCCGGCCCCCGCGGATGGTGCGGAGCACGTCGTCGGTCGCGCCGTTCAGCTCCAGGCCGCCGAGCGTGATCGATCCGCCCTCGATCCTCCCCGGCGACTCGAGCAGTCCGAGCACGGCCATCGCCACGGTCGACTTGCCCGAGCCCGACTCGCCGACGACGCCGAGCTTCTGGCCGGGGCGAATGGTGAAGGAGAGCCCGTCGACTGCGCGCACCGTGCGGTGCCCGACCGGGAACTCGACGACAAGCTCATCGATCGAGAGGACGGAGTTCCCCTCTACTGCACCAGTCGTCGCCGTCTGAGCGGTCGCTTCGCGGCTCATGGGGTGGCGCCCCCGGTCGCGCTCCCAGCCGTGATCGGCGTACTCCCCGGCGCGTCGATGACGGCCGACGCCCCGGCGCTGCCACTCCGCTGCACGGCCACCTCGATGCCCTCGCTGATCAGGACGTAGGCGAGCGCGACGATCACGATGCAGAGCCCCGGCCAGATGCCGTACATCCAGTCCTGGAAGACGTAGTTGAAGGAGGCCTGCAGCATGTTGCCCCAGCTCGGGGCGGGCGGCGGCGTGCCGAGGCCGAGATACGAGAGCGTCGCCGCAGCGAGGAGCGTGTAGGCGGCCGTGAGCGAGACTCCGACGAGGAGTGGCCCGATCGCGTTCGGCAGCAGGTGGCGCCGCATCACGTACCAGGGGCGGGCGCCCGAGATCACGCTCGCCTCGACGAAGGCGCGCTCGCGCAGGCTGATCGCCATCCCTCGGGCGAAGCGCATGAAGCCCGGGATGTAGAGGATCGTCAGCGCCAGCATCACGATGTAGTCGCTCGGGCCGATCACCGCGACGAGGAAGAGCGCGAGCAGGATCGACGGGAACGCGAGCATGACGTCCGTCACCCGAAGCGAGATCGTGCTGAGCACGCCGCCGCGATACCCGGCGAGCATGCCGAGGCTGACCCCGACGAGGGCCGCCACCAGCGTCGCGCCCAGGCTGATCTTGAGGTCGGTGCGCGCCGCGTACACGAGGCGCGAGAACGTGTCGCGCCCGACCTCGTCGGTGCCGAGCCAGAGGTCACCCGACGGCGAGGCGAACGGGGCATCGAGCAGGTCGGTCGGGCTGTGCGGCGCGATCACGCCCGGGACGAGCGCCGCGATCAGGAACGGCAGGAGCATCAGCAGCCCGAGCTGCAGCCTGATGTTGTGCCGGAACCAGCTCATCGCTAGGCCCGCCTGATCCGGGGGTCGACGAAGCGGTACGCGATCTCGATGAGCGTCGACATTGCGACGTACGCCGCTGCGATCGCCATCACGCAGGCGATCAGCGTGTTGAAGTCCTGACGCTCGACCGAGTAGATCAGGAGCCCGCCGACGCCGGGCCAGTTGAAGATGCGCTCGACCACGACCACCCCGCCGAGCAGGGCGCCGAACTGGACCCCGAGGACGGTGAGCGAGGGCAGCAGCGCATTCGGCAGCGCGTGCCGGTAGAGCACCGAGCTCTCGCTCAGCCCCTTCGCGCGCGCCGTGCGGATGTACTGCGTCTGCAGCGACTCGCGCAGGCTCTGACGCATGAAGTGGTAGAAGACCGCGGTCGTCGGGATGACCAGCGTCAGTAGAGGCATGATCAGCCGCTTCATGTGCTCGACCGGGAGCTCGCGGAACGGCTCGTAGCCGCTTGCGGGTAGCCATCCGAGCTGGACGGCGAACAGGATCACGAGGAGGATCCCGAGCCAGAACTGGGGGATCACGAACCCGATCGTGGAGAGCTGTCCGGTGACGGTGGAGAAGACGCGCTTCCCCCGCCGCACCGCGCGCACGGCGAGGAGCGCCGCGAGCGGGAGCGAGATCAAGAGGGTGATCAACGCGAGCTCTAAAGAGGGGATGATCCGCTCGACGACCGCCGGGCCGACCGAACCGCCGCCCTCCTGGCTGCCGAAGTCGCCCTGGACGGCCTTCTCGAGCCAGACGACGAACTGCACCGGCACCGGCTTGTCGAGACCGAGGCGCTTGCGCTCCGCGTTGACGAGTTGCTGCCGCGCCTCGAAGGTGAGGTCGTCGCGCTTGCCGACCCTGATCTCGGCGGTGTCGCCGGGCAGCGCAGAGGCGATCGCGTACGTGATCACGGAGACGGCGAGCAGGACCGCGATCAGGGAGAGGATGGGGGTGAGATACCGCATCAGGCAAAGACGGCGGGGGACACCAGGTCCCCCGCCGCCGGTCGTTCGGTCATCAGCGTGTCCGCACTAGGCGAGGTACGCACCGTCGAATCGCTGGTCGCCGATGAGGGTCGAGTCGACACCCTGGAGCCGTTTGGGAGCGACGTTCTGGTTCGACGCGACCATCGTGTGGAACGCTGCCGCCTCGGTCAGCATGAGCCGCTGCACCGATTTCAGCGCGGAACTGTACTGTGCCTCGTTCTTCGGGGCGAACGCGGTGTTGTACGCAGCCTCGAGCGCCGGGATGGCCGGCTTCGGGTACTTGGGCGGGTTCTTCAGCAGCGACGCCTTCATCATGTAGTTCGCGATCAGGGCCCACGGGAACGGGAGCGAGCCGGCGTTGACGGCGATGCCGTCGTGATTCCGCTTCGTGTAGAGGCGGTCGAACCACTGCGTCGCGGGCAGCACCTGGATCGAGGCGTTGATGCCCGCCTTCTTGAAGCCCTGCTGGAGCACCTCCGCCTCGCGCTTCCACGGGCCCGGCTCCTTCAGGATCATCATGTTCAGCTTGAGGTTCGAGGCACCCGCGGCCGCGAGCATGCTCTTGGCCTTGTCCGGGTCATAGGAGGGCACCGGGCCTCCGCCCGGCCATGCCTTCCCGATCGAGTACGGGCTCAGCTCGAAGGGGTTCCAGGTCGGCTTGGCGCGGCCGCCCCAGGCGACCTTGTTGTCGGTGTTCTTGTCGAAGGCCCACTGCAGCGCCTGGCGCACCTTCACGTCGGCGAGCGGGCCGAAGTACATCTGCGGCTGCCACCACTGGAAGAAGAGGCCGGAGGCGATCAGCTTCGAGTTGCGCTTGCCCTGCACCTGCGGGAGCGTGGCGACCGAGATGTCGTGCAGGTAGTCGACGTCGCCCGAGAGGAAGTTCGCCACCTGCGCCGACTCGTCGGCCAGGAACCGGAACGTCAGCTCGCTCAGGTACGGCCGGCTGCCGTTCCAGTAGTCGGGGAACCGCTCGAGCTCGAGCCGGTCGCCCTTGACGAAGTTCTTGTACTGGAAGGGGCCCGTGCCGATGGGCTGCTCGCCGAGGTTCAGGTCGTCGGCGTTCTCCGGCATGATGAACCAGAAGCGCCAGCTCTCGACCATCCGGGAAGGCTTCTTGGTCGTGATCCTGAGGGTCTCGTTGTCGATCTTGACCGCCTTCCCCCAGATGTCCTTCGGGAGGGCGAGGAAGTTGTTCGAAGCAGGCTTGACCGGATCGTGAATGCGGTTGAGGCTCCAGACGACGTCCTCCACGCGCAGCGGGTTGCCGTTGTGGAACTTCACGCCTTTGCGGATCTTGACGATCGTCGTCTTCGGGTCGGGCGTCGTCCAGCTTCGCGCGAGCAGGGGCACGGCCCTGCCGTTCTTGTCGTACTTGACCAGCGTGTCGTACATGGCGTAGGCCATCAGCTGGCCCCAGCGATAGCCGAACGCGGTCAGGACGTTGATGTCCTCGAACACCTGGCCGATACCGACGACCAGCTTGCCGCCTGCTTTCGGCTGGAGCGTCGCCGCCCCGGCCGTGCCGCTGCGCAGAAGTGCGTCTGCGCCACCGACGGCCGCCGCACCGAGAGCTCCGCGCTTCAGCAGCTCCAGCCGGCTGAGACCATGGATGGACTCGTCCATGCCAAACCTCTTCCTGGGTCGGGGGACTGGGTAACGATTCCAGTCGATTGAATCCCTTTTCCTGGCGATTGTCAAGGGTTGGTCTGACAAGGGCGGGCGGCGCTTCGGCGGTCGAAGTCCGTGACGCGGCATCGCCGTGTCGATCACAGCTTGGAGCACATGCGCGCGCCACGGCAGTGCACCTGGGGGGGAGCGGGCTTTTCCTTCGCTTCAGGCTGGCGACGGTGGTCGGATGATGTCTTGGTCTGACATGTTTGTCCGAAATCGGCGAATGGCCCCGCCACCGTTTTCGGGCGGGCGCGGTGCCACGAGGAGGCCACGAGTCGGCCGAGCGGCCGCGGCCTGTCGTCAGGTACCGAGCTTGACGGTCATCATGAAGATGACGACGAGGAGCAGGAGGAGCTCGAACCGCGAGTAGACGAGGATGCGCTTGATGCGCATCTGCGCCTCCGCGGAGGCAGGCCCGCCCGCGTCGATCGCCTTCGCGATCCGCCCTGACTCCGGGCCGAGAAACCCGGCCCCCGCGATGAAGGTGAGGATCCACACGACGAGTCCGACCGAGACGAACGGCTCACCCCAGTCCCAGTTGCCGTTCAGCATGAGCCCGACGGCGGTGAGGATGAGGACAAGCGAGGAAGGCATGAACACGCGTGTGCCTACGAACTCGACGTCCCTGGAGAAGCCCGCCATCCTCGGTGCGTCGTTCGACGCGATGATCCTGAGCGCGAACACCTGGATGAGCAGGCCGCCGCCCACCCAGATCACCGCGCCCATGATGTGCAGCCAGAGGAAGAGTTCGTACCACGTCATGCGCCGTCAACCTCCCGTTGCTCGTGTGTCCCGGACGGCAAGTCTCTTCGCGAAAGCCTCGCCGCACTCCTGCCGGGCACGCTGATCGTGCAGGCCGCGGCGCCGGCGCCCCCGACGGCGGTGACGGTGCTCAGCTCTCCTCCTCGATGATGCTCAGCTCTCCTCCTCGACGATCACGATCTCCTGTGCGTATCTGACCTCGACCGCCGCGGCGAAGTCGTCACGCGTGCGGCTCAGCCCCGCGGCGAGCTGGGGGTCGGCGAAGGCCCGCTCCGCCTCGTCGCGGGAGCCGAACGTCGTGACCGCGATCCCGTCGTACGGCGGGTCGCCGCCGTCGAGGATGTGGATCACGTAGCCGCGCAGACCGGGCAGGCGCTTCGCGATCTCGACGTGCTCGCCCGTCCAGCGGGCGAGGAACTCCTCCCGCGACAGGTCGGGTCGCTTGCGCACGAGGCTGAACCGACGGATCACGCGCCGTCCTCCGACTCCTGCAGGACGGCCGAGTACCGGCGTGCGACGTCGAGCATGTGCTCCTGGGCAAGCCCAGCGGCCTTCTCGGCGTCGGAAGCGGCGAGCGCGTCGACGATCTGCCGATGCTGCTCGAGCGAGAGGGCCGCCTGCTCCGGCAGGGAGTAGGCGGCGTACGCGCCCTTGCGGCTCGCGTCGATCAGCCCCTCCATCAGCGTGCGCAATGCCGCGTTCTGGGTGTACGAGGCGAAGGTCCGGTGAAAGGCGGCGTCACCTTCGGCCGCCCCGATCGCGTCATCGCGCTCGAGGGCTTCGCGCTGGGTACGAAGCGCCGCCGTGGTCTCTCGAGCCGCGTCGATCACATCCCACTCCGACATCGTGCGAATCAGGTGCGTCTCGAGCACCGATCGGATCTCGTCGACCTCGAGGATCTCGGGCGCGTGTTGGTTGAGCCAGGCGCCGACGAGGGCGCGGCTGCGCTTCGAGGATCCACCTTCGGCAACCCAGCGGCCGCGGGTACTGCGAGTCTCGAGCAGCCCGAGGGCCTCGAGGCTCGTGAGCGCCTCGCGCAGCACCGTGCGCGAGACGCCGAGCTGCTCGACGAGCTCCCGCTCGGTCGGCAGCTTGCCATCGACGGCGAGCCGGCCGTGCACGATCTGGGAGCGGATCGCCTCGGTGGTCGCTTCGACGAGCGACCCGTCCCTACGCTTCGATCGCTGCTCTGCGCTCATCCCGCGCCAGGACCGGCACCCTGTCGCCGACCCGAAGCGATGGGCGATGCCGTCAACCTGGCGCGATGGGAGGAGGCACGCACGAGCAGCCTGCTCCTGCGCGCCGCTTGCTGCACCGCGGTCATGGCGATAGTCTGGCTTTGTCAGACCAGGACGTCAAGGTGCATGAGCCTTGCGGACCCCTCATACCGTCGAAGTGGTCAAGCCGATGGCCGGGAGTTTGTCTGACCAATCCACCAACCGCTCGTGGTGGGGCGGAGCCCCATCCTCGTTTCCCTCGTCTTGGCATCGCACGCACCCATCGCACCCCGGCGAGAAGCGTCATTCTGATTCGAGTTTCTTAGAGTTCGAGGATCTCGGCCGTCGTCTCGCCTGCCTCGATCCGGCGGCGCAGATCCGTCTCCCAGGCGGCTCGCGCCTCCGCCGCAGCGAGCACCTCGTCCCCACGGCCGGCGGGCACCACGACGACGCCATCGCCGTCCAGGACGACGATGTCTCCCGGCTCGATCCTGACGCCGCCGACCGTGACCGCGACGTCCAGCTCGCCGGGCACGGCCTTGGCCGGGCCTGCCGCCGAGACCGAGCGCGCCCAGACCGGGATCCCGAATGACACGATCTCGTCGACGTCGCGGACAGGGCCGTCCACGAGCACCGCCGCTGCGCCGCGCACCTGCGCCTGCCGCGCCATCAGCTCCCCGATCACGGCGACGGGCCGCGGCTCGGAGGGCGCGAGCACGACGACGTCACCGGCCCGCACCGTCGCGAGCAGCCGGTGTGCGGCGAGATTGTCTGCAGGCCCGCACAGCGCGATGCGCGCCGGCCCGGCCGCCCGTGTGCCGGGGACGAGCCGCAGGAAAGTCCCGGCCACGAGCCCGGCGCCGCCGGCGCTCTCGAAGATCGTCGCCACGCCGAGCTCGGCGAAGCGCTCGCGAGGCGGTGCCATGCTCAGAACCCGAAGGGCAGGTCGAACGTCGGCGCCTTCGCGTGGTGCTCGCGGCGCTCGGAGGCAGGTCGCGTGCGGAACCAAGCCACGAGCTCGACCAGCCGCTCGGCACTGCGCTCGAAGACGAGTCGCCCCTTCTCGGCAGTCGCGAGCTCGGGCGCTCCGAACGATCCCGTCGCCGTGGTCGACGACGTCCACTCCACGATCGTGGCCGGGCCTGAGCCCAGGGTCAGGTCGGCCATCTGCCACTCCGCGCCACCCGCGAGGTCGGTCAGGTACGACGCCGGTGCGCCGTCGATCCGGTCCGTCCGCACGTGGTCGCCGTCGACGTGCATGTACATCGAGGTCTCGAGCTCGCAGGCGTGAGCGCAGCCGCCGGGCCCCGACTCGCGCACCTCCTCGTTCCAGTACTCGGCGATCAGCTGCCACCAGGAGATGTTGAGGCAGAGCGCACCGGTTCGCAGCGTCACCTGCCGGCCCGCCTGCTCGACGAGCGGATGATTCGATCCGTGCCCGTTCACCATCACGATTCGCGTAAAGCCGTGGTAGGCGACCGACGTGCCGATGTCGATCAGCATGTTCACGAATGTCGTCGGGCTGACGTTGATCGTGCCCGGGAAGTCCATGACGTGGTGGCAGTAGCCGTAGCTGACGGGCGGCAGCACGAGCATCGTCGCGGGCGCCCGTTCGCCCGCCGCGTTGCAGACGGAGGACGCAAGCTTCACGTCGACGTCGAGCGGAAGGTGGTGCCCGTGCTGCTCGACCGATCCGATCGGCAGCACGACGACCTTCTCCTGCGCCACCGCCTCGTTGATCTCCGGCCAGGTGAGGAGCTCGTAGCGGTGCTCACCGCGCACGAGGTCGCGGTCGACTGCTTTGCCCATCACCAGTCCCCCACGCTGCCGTCGGCGTAGAAGACGCGTTGCGGCAGTTCCGGCTGGAACGGGTGCTGCGCGACGACGTCGAGGTCGATCTCGATCCCGAGGCCGGGCTTGCCGCTCGCGCGCGCGAGCATGCCGTTCCGGTCGACCGGATGGGATTCGCCGGCGACCTCGGCCCGCCAGGGCACGTCGGAGGTGACGGCCTCGCAGATCACATACGACGGCGTCGCCAGGCCGAGCTCGATCGAGGCCGCCGTGGAGACCGGGCCTTGGGGGTTGTGCGGGGCCAGCGCGACCCGGTGCGCCTCGGCCAGCGCGGCGATGCGCCGCACCTCGCTCAGCCCGCCGCAGTGGGTGATGTCCGGCTGGATCACGCTGCAGGCGCCCTTTGTCAGGAGCTCGTTGAAGGCCTGCACGCCGACGAGCCGCTCACCCGTCGCGATCGGCGTGCGCACCGCGTGCTGGATCGCCGCGATGTCGTCCATCCGCTCGGGCCAGCAGGGCTCCTCGAACCAGTAGAGGTCGAACTGCTCGAGCGCGGCCGCGAACAGATGGCCCATGCGCGGGCTCGGCCGGGCGTGGCAGTCGACCATGATGTCGATCCCCTCGCCGACCGCGTCGCGCATGGCTGCGACGCAGCGCTCGGCGTGGCGGACCGGGGCGAGCCCCTCGAGCGGCATCGTCGGCGGAACCGCCATCGACTTGAACGCGGTGAAGCCCTGCTCGACCATCGCAGCCGCGAGCTCGCCGAAGCGCTGCGGCTCGTCCGCTTCGTAGAAGTCCTCCATGTTGCCGCCGCCGAGGTGGCCGTAGAGACGGACGTAGTCGCGCACCGGGCCGCCCCACAGCTTGTGGCACGGAACACCGTGCACCTTGCCGAGGATGTCCCAGAGCGCGATGTCGATGCCGGAGAGAGCCGTTCCCCGCACGATGTCGTTGCCGTGCCAGAAGTGCTGGCGCATCATCATCTGCCAGAGGTGCTCGATCCGTGTCGGGTCCTCGCCCACGATCAGGTCCGCGAGGTCCTCGACCGCCCCCACGATCGCGCGGGTGTGCCACTCGAGCGTCGCCTCGCCCCAGCCGTGCAGGCCGGGCTCGTCGGTGACGACCCGGACGAAGACCCAGTTGCGCATGCGCGCGTTGCACACGTGCGCCTCGACAGCGGTGATCTTCACGACGCACCCCGCAGGCTCTCGAGCAGCGCAACGCTCTCGTCGAGGAGCACGGCCATGCCACCCCGGTCGACGTTCGTGTTCGTGATCCCGTACGCCCAGCGGTAGCGGTCCTGGTCGAGGATCTCCTCGAGCGGGACGCCCTCGACCAGGTCGAGATCCTCGTCCGGCGCGAAGTACCCGGCGTAGTCGTTGGTGTAGCCGAGGGTGAGCGTC
>JBJXGY010000065.1:0-14052 GCA_046160185.1 Gaiella sp.
CTCTCGTCGAGCGTCACGCCGTAGCTGAGCTTCCGTACGACGAACTCCTTGCCGGGCCGCGTGCGCAACTCCGTCGCCTCCGCACTTTCCGGATCGGCAAGCGCGGCCGCGGTGCGCTCCCGGAAGCCGCTGCCGTCGGCAAGCACGCGCTGCCAGGTCTCCTCGTCGAAGAGCTCGGCGAACCGCAGAGTGACGAACCCCTCGCGGTCGAGCGTCTCGACCAGCGAGCGCTGCAGATCGTCGAGTGCTGGCGAGGACCGCGTGAAACGGCGGCGGCTCGCCCGGTTCGACAGCAGCCGGTCATGGAGGGCATAGGTCGCGACGACGCCTCGGCGCTCGAGTGCGGTGGCGACCTTGTGCGCCCGCCGCGCGAGCTTCACGCGTTTGCGATGCACGCGGGTAGGGTAGCCGTGATGCGGCCCAGCCTGCGTCATGCCACGTGAACGTGTTCATCCTCTACCGCGATTCACCGGAGCGGCGGGCTGCACTCGCAGCTCCACCGGGGTCCCCTGAGCGCTACCTGCTGCACGGCCTGGACGCGTTCGTCAGGGGCGGGTGGCAGGTACGGCACAATCTCGAGCCTTGCTTCGAGCCGGACGCAAGGGCCAGGCGCTGGGCCAAGGAGCTCAACCGGTTCGTCTTGCGAGGCGGCGGATACGGCGGCGACTTCGCCACGGTGCTGGCGTGCCGGCGGCAGATCAACCAGGCCGATGCCGTACTCTCGACGGTTGACACCGTGGGCTTGCCGTTCGCGCTTCTTGGACTGGTGGGGGTCGTGCGAACCCCGTTCGTGTACCTGTCGATCGGCTTGCCCGACCGTCTGCGCCGGCTGCGCGGACCGGTCGCGAGGGGCGCCTACCGGGCGGCACTCTCGAGGGCGTCGGCGATCGTCGCTCTCGGCCACGCCGAAGCGGACGAGATCCGCGCATGGCTCGGCCGGAAGGGCTCACGTGTGCAGTTCGTCCCCTTCGGCGTCGACACCGCGGCGTTCCAGGTCGGGGCCGAGGCCACGCCGACGTACGACGTGGTCTCGATCGGGGCCGACCCGCAACGCGACTTCGAGCTCCTGCTCGAGGTCGCGCGGCGATGTCCTGACCGAAGCTTCCTGATCGTTGCCCCCGAATCGCGGGTGACCGGGCTCGGTCCGCTGCCCGTGAACGTATCGGCGAAGAGCGACCTGCCTCTGCCGGAAGTGGTCGGGGAGATGCGCTCGGCAGCGCTCGTCGCCCTCCCCGTTCGAGAGAACTCCTACTCCGGAGCGACGACGACGCTCTTGCAGGCGCTCGCGCTCGGCCGACCGGTCGTCGTCTCCCGAACGGCTGCCGTCGCCGAGGGGTACGGGCTCGAGGACGGGGTCAACTGCCGCCTCGTGACTCCCGGCGACGGCGACGGGCTCGTCCGCGCGATCGACGACATGCTCGGCGATTCGGCAGCCGCCCGCAGCCTCGGGCTCGCAGGACGCAGCACAGCGGAATCCCTCTCCGCCGAACGCTACTTCGAGTCGCTCCAGGCGCTGCTCCGCACTGCGGCGGGACGCGCGAGATGAGGCCGCAGGCGGCCGCTGCACGCGCCAGGGCTCTCATGCGCACCGTCGGCGCGCTGGTCGCGACGGAGCGCGACCTCCGCGCGACCGCCCACAGTCCGGCCCGCGACCTCGCGGTCTTCCACGAGTTCGTGCCGCCACCCACCGGGGGTGGGCACCAGTTCCTGCGCGCGCTGTGCGGAGAGCTCGAACGCCGCGGTCTCGAGCTCGAGCTGAACACCCTCGCACACGGCACTCGCGCATGTCTCTTCAACTCCTTCAACTTCGACTTTCGCCGGCTGCGCCGGTTCGCCCGGCGGGAGACCCGCATGGTGCACCGCGTCGACGGCCCGATCGGGGTCTACCGCGGCCGCGACGACGGGACGGACGCACGCATCGCGCGGCTCAACTCCGGGCTCGCCGACGCAACGGTCATGCAGTCGAACTGGTCGCTGGAACGCCACCTCGAGCTCGGCCTCGAGCTGCGTGACCCGACGGTGATCCCGAACGCTGCCGACCCTGCGTTCTTTCATCTCCCGGCCGAGCGGGAACCGCTCGCCGGCAGGGCGTTGCGCGTCGTCGCCTCGAGCTGGTCGGACAACCCGCGCAAGGGGCTCGACGCATTGCAGTGGCTCGATGCGCACCTCGACACCGAGCAGTTCGAGGTGACCGTCGTCGGCCGTGTCGCGACGCCGCTTCGCCGTATCCGCTGCCTTCCTCCCCTGCCGAGCGCGGAGCTTGCCGACGAGCTGCGACGGCATGACGCATACCTCGCCGCCAGCCGCGACGATCCCTGCTCCAATGCGCTGATCGAGGCGCTCTCCTGCGGGCTGCCCGCCGTCTACCGCCGGAGCGGCGGCCACCCGGAGCTCGTCGGTCCGGCAGGCGTCGGGTTCGACGACGTGGAGCAGCTCGGCGAGAGCCTGACTACGATGCGCGACGGCATCGAGCGGTTTCGCGCCGCGATCGCCGCTCCCACGCTCGAAGCTGTCGCCGACGCGTACGTCGAGGTCCTGTACCCGTGAGAGCGGTACGCGCGCTCCGCCGCAACCTCGGCCAGGCCGCCGAAGCGCGGGCCGCCCGCCGCTCCGCCGTCGGCTGGCGCGACCACTCGCGACTGCTCGTCGTCGGTGACGGAGCGGACTGGTCGCTCGATCGGGACGCCGAGCACCTGGTGGCGACCGCCGGGCGGCTCGGTCTGCCCACGGCCCCGGGCGCCTGGGCGGCGCATCTCGAGCGGCAGTCGGTGTTCCTCACCAGCCACTTCGCCGCGGTCGCACCGTGCTGGCTGCAGTCCTCCCACCGGCTCGCCACCTCCTGGTTCCACGGCCTTCCCGACACCGCCGGGTACCCCGAGTTCGACGCGACCTTCGCCGTCTTGCGCGCACAGCCGTCGCGGTTCCAGCGGATCCAGGTCACCCACCCCGCTATGCGGGCGGCAGTGCTGGAAGCGGGGGTGGCCGCAGACCGCGTACACCTGATCCCCATCGGCATCGACCTCGCCGTCTTCCCGCAGGCGACCACGGAGCTCCGCGCGGCAAGCCGCGAGCGGTTCGGCATCCCGCCGGACGTGTTCCTCGTCGGATCGTTCCAGAAGGACGGGGACGGGTGGCAGGAGGGGCTCTCACCGAAGCTGGTCAAGGGCCCCGATGTGCTCGTCGCGGCGCTCACCGCAGCGGCCGCCGAGCTCGAGAGCCTTTGGGTGCTGCTCACCGGACCCGCGCGCGGGTACGTGAAGGCAGGTCTCACAAAGGCCGAGGTGCCCTTCACGCACGTCCACCTCCCCGGCGAGGCCGACCTGGCGGCGGGGTATCACGCGCTCGACGCCTATCTGATCCCGTCACGGCAGGAGGGTGGGCCAAAGGGGGTGCTCGAGGCTCTCGCCTGTGGCGTCCCCCTCGTCTCGACCCGCGTCGGGCAGGCGACCGAGATCGTCCACGACGGCGCGAACGGGCTGCTCGTCGACGTCGAGGACGCCGGTGGGCTGGCCGCAGGGATCACGCGGATCGCCGGTGACCGCGCGCTCGCCGACCGGCTGGCGGCTAGCGGGAGAATCACCGCGGAGACATTCGACCACCCGCTCCTCGACCCTTTGTGGCGGGCCTTTTTCGAAGGGTTTATCGAATGAGACGCCCTGTGCCACGGTCTCGCCTTGCGTGGTGTGGTTGCGGCCGGCGGCGCCGGCGGCCGCTTCAGGGGTTCTCCCGAGCCGGGAGCCGCGGGAGCGGCTTCCGGCTCTGGGGGCAAGCAGGATGCCGGCTCTGGGGGCTGGTATGAGCGGCGCCGGCGGCCGCGTCGGCCGGTATGCGCGTGCTGGCAGACGCTGGGGGAGCCTCCTCGCCTCCCGCCGGTACCAGGGCCTGCGCCTGTCGTATGGCCACGACGTGGTACCGGGGCCCGAGGCGGCGGTCTCCGGCGGCACCGCCAAGTTCCAGCGCCTCCAGGAGCGGTTTCCCAACCACCCCACGGACTTCACCGTCCTCTACCTGGGGTCGAGCTGGCTGCCACGCGATCTGGAGCCGCTGCTCTGGGCGGCACGGCGTCGCGGCGCCCCCGTCGTCGTCAACCAGAACGGCGTCGGCTACCCGGCCTGGGCGGGCGAGCGCACCCGGGCCGTCAACCGCCCTCTCCGGCTCGCGCTCGAAGCGGCGACGCACGTCCTTTACCAGAGTGCGTTCAGCAAGTCGGCCGCCGATGCCTGGCTCGGACCGGCACCGGGCAGCTGGGAGATCCTGTCGAATGCGGTCGACGTCGACCGCTTCAGGCCGGCCGTCGAGCCACCCCCAGGCGGTCCGGTGCTGCTTCTCGGAGGCGATCAGACCCAGACCTACCGTGTCGAGCTCGCCTTGCGCACCCTCGCGCTCGTCCGCCGCGAGCACCCCGATGCTCGACTCGTCGTCACCGGCCGGCTCGTCGCCTCCCCCGAGCCGCTCATCCGCGAACTCGGGGTACACGGCGCCGTCGAGCTCGTGGGCCGCTACACCCAGGCCGAGGCCGTCGCGCTGTTTCAGCGTTCCCATCTGCTCCTACATACGCAGATGAACGACAACTGCCCGAGCCTCGTGCTCGAGGCGATGGCGTGCGGGTTGCCGGTCGTCTACTGCCGAAGTGGGGGCACGCCGGAGCTGGTGGGGGACGAGGCGGGGATAGGTGTCCCGCACGACGCCGACTGGGACCGGCTCGTTCCACCTCCGCCTGAAGCTCTCGCCGAGGCCGTCGCCCGCGGACTCGGGGGCGGGGCCCGGCTCGGCGCCGCCGGACGGCGGCGCGTCGAGGAGAACTATGCGCTTCCCGGGTGGTTGTCTCGCCACGAGCAGCTCCTTGCGGAGTTGCTCAACTCGGGATCGTCGCCTCGACCCAGATCTCGCCCCACCTGAGCAGCGGCTCGCCCATCCGCCACCCCGCCTCGCGGAGCTCGGCGGCCAGCAGGTCGGGCGTGTACTCGAGCTCGTGGGTGGGATCGCTGAAGTGAGGCAGGCCAAGCTCCTGCCGGAGCGGCACCGCCCAGTCTCGCTCGATCGAGGGCACGCGGATCAGGAGGCGGCTCGCCCCCGCCCGCTCCCGGAGCGCACGCAGCAGCTCGATCCTCGGCCCGATGTGCTCGAGCACGTTGGAGAGCACGGCGACGTCGACCGGCATCGGTGGCCCGAACTCGAGGGCGTCGGCCTCGACGAACTCAAGACGGGGGTGGACGAAGTTCGCACGGGCGAAGGTCAGTGACCAGGGGCTGGTGTCGATCGCGAGCACGTGCGCGCCCGACCGCTCGACGATGTCGTGAGCCACCGTCCCGATCCCACATCCCACGTCGAGCACAACTTCTTCCGGGCGGATGCGCTCCACGAAGAAGTCGTGGTAGCCGGTGAGGCGGTGCTTGGGATGAACGCCGCGGTCATACGCAATGGCGGCCCGGTCCATTGCCGCCTGCGCGTCCTCGACCGCCAGCAGCAGGTGCCGAAGTGCCTGCGCCCGGTCGGGGTGAGCTCGCAGCACTGCCAACCAGAGGCGGACGAGCGGACGGGTCAGCCGGAAGGGGAGAACCGCAACCAGTGGCCGAAGGGGCACGCGGCGGCCGAGGCCGCGGGCGACGCGACCTAGGGTCCAGCCTGTCGTCATGTGCCGCCCCGGCGGTAACCACGGAGCCGGCCCTTGAGCGTGGCAGCGTGATACCGCGCGCGCGGAGGGTCGCACCGGGCCAGCCCGAGCGCCGCGCCGACCAGGGGGCGCGCGGCCATCCGCGCCAGCGTTCCGGCGGGAAAGCGGTGCTTGCGAAGCAGGTAGCCGACGGTGGCGCCGTCCCGTCGCCCCAGCGTCCGCAGCTGCTCTGGCGAGGGGTCGCGAAGAGGGTGCCACACGACGAGCGAGGGGTCGTAATCGATCCAGGCACCGGCGGCGATCGCTCGCAGGAGGTAGTCGATCTCCTCTCCGGCGCCCGTCGCTGTGCCCGCGCCCAGCCCCAGCCGCTCGTCGAACGGGCCGATCCGCTCGATCACCGAGCGCCGAAGGAACATCGTGGCCGAGCAGGCGGCGTTCCACACGTTGTCGCGAGAGATGCGGAAGCCGCCGGTCGGCCAGCTCGGCGAGGATCCGCCGTCGCGCTCTGCCGTCCTTCCGGTGACACCCATGAGGCCCGCGGTGGTGCCGAGAGTGGAGGCGATCCGCTCGAGCAGATCGGGTGGGTACTCGCAGTCGTCGTCGGGAAACCCGACCACGTCGCCTGCGACGTGCGGCAACGCGGCGTTTCGTGCGCGTGAGAGTCCCCGCGGCGCCTGCACACGGCTCGTCCGCAAGCTGGAGAATCCGGCGAGCTCCGCTACGACGCGGTCGTCCGCGTTCTGGTCGACGACGACGACGTCGAAATCGCTGTGGGTCTGGACGGCGAGAGACTCCAGCAGCGGTCGCAGTTCCGCGGCGCGGTCGACGGTCGCGACCACGAGCGTGAAGGAGAGCCCCGCGGCGGCCACGCGCATAGGCTAACCACGGTTCCGATCCATGGTCGCGCGCTCGCCCTCAGTCACCGTGTTACTGGCCGTCAAGGACGGAGCGGCGACGATCGGACAGGCCCTGGCGAGCGTGCTCGGCCAGACTTTCCGGGACCTCGAGGTGGTCGTCGTCGACGACGGCTCGACCGATGCCACACCGGACCTGCTGGCAGCCGTCGACGACGCGCGGCTCCGCGTCCTTCGCAACGAGGCCTCCGCCGGGTTGGCGTCCGCGCTCAACCGAGGCCTCGATCAGGCACGCGGGCGGTATGTAGCACGTCTCGACGCCGACGATGTCGCGTTTCCCGGGCGCCTCGCCGCCCAAGTTGCCGTGCTCGAGGCGCGCCCGCGCCTCGCGCTGCTGGGCACGGCGACGATCGAGCTGGAAGCAGGCGGCAGGCTCGGCGCGTTGCACGTGCCGCCCATCGGCGTGAACGCGGTCCGCTGGCATGCGCTCTTCGGCGCGCCGGTCTTCCACCCGACCGTGATGCTCGACCGGGAAGCCCTCGACCGGCATGGACTGCGTTACGACCCCGCGTTCGAGGAGAGTGAGGACTACGACCTGTGGTCACGGCTCCTCGAGGTCGGGGAGGTCGACAACCTGGACCGCGCGTATCTGATCCGCCGGATCCACTCGGCGCAGGCCTCGAAGACCCGACGAGATCTGCAGAGGCGCTTCCAGCGCGCCGTCGCCCTCGAGCGCATTGCAGCCGCGGCGCCCACCCTCGACCCGGGCTCCGCCGAGCTGGCCTGGCGGCTCGGCGCCGGCGAACGGCTCGATCCGGCGGAGTTGCCGCCGGCCGGCCGGGCGCTCGTTTCCCTGCAGCGGGCCTTTCGGGCGAACGTCGGCCCGGGAGGTGAAGCAGCGGCCGCCCGCGCGCTGCTGCGGGCGGCGTCCCGTGCCCCGGCCGGTGCCGGGCCGGAGCTCGTGCGACTTGCTCTCGGCATCGACCGTGCCGCGCCCGCGCGGAACGCCGCTCGGCGCGCGTCGCGCGTCAGGCGAGCGCACCTTTCGCGCGAAGAAGCAGCGTTATGGCTGCACGACCTCGACCGGGAATCCGCGAGCGACCGGCCGATCCGTGTCACCGTCGTATCGCCCGAGCCCACGCCGTACCGCTCGCCGCTCTTCGATCGCGTCGCCGAGAGGCCGGAGATCGACCTCACCGTCGTCTATGCAGCGCGCACCGTTGCCCGTCGGACCTGGGACGTCGAGCCGCGCCACCACGCCGTGTTTCTCGACGGCGTGCAGGTGCCGGGCCTACGTCGCGTGCTTCGCCACGACTATCCCGTAACTCCCGGCATCGCGCGGGCGCTTGGCGCCTCCCGTCCCGACGTCGTCGTCGTCTCGGGCTGGAGCACGTTTCCGTCGCAGGCGGCGCTGGCGTGGTGTCGCCGGCATCGCGTGCCGTACCTGCTCCTCGTCTCCAGCCACGACGAGGGGCCGAAGGCCGGGTGGCGTCGTGCGGTGAAGGGCACCGTGGTGCCGCCGGTCGTGAAGGCTGCCGCCGGCGGTCTCGTGCTGGGCACCCGGTCACGCGAGTCGCTCGTCGCGCTCGGAGCGCGCCCTGATCGTCTGCACGTGTTCGCCAACACGATCGACGTACCCGCATGGACGGCACGTGCCGACGAGCTCGCGGCGCGCCGGCCGGAGCTGCGCGCCGCGCTCGGTGCGGGACCTCAGGAGATCGTGGTGCTCTCCGTCGCGCGACTGGCGCCGGAGAAAGGGCTGGACACCCTTGTGCGGGCCGTCTTCCGCGCCGGTCCGCGTCTCAGGCTCGTGATCGCGGGCGAGGGGCCGCAACGGCGGTCGCTGGAGGCGCTGGCATACGAGCTCGGCGTGGAGCTGCTCCTCCCGGGAGATCTCCCGCACGACCGCGTGCCGGAGCTGTACGCCGCTGCCGACGTGTTCGTCCTGCCCTCGTGGCACGAGCCGTGGGGTGTCGTCGTCAACGAGGCGGCGGCGTCGGGCCTCCCGCTTGTCCTCTCCGATCGCGTGGGGGCAGCCTCGGACCTGCTCCAGGATCGCGTCAACGGCGCCCTCGTCGCACCGGGGGACATCTCCGCCCTCGCGGATGCCATCCGGCGCTATGCCGACGATCCGGCGGCACGACTCGCGGCGGCGGCCGCCTCGCGCGAGCGGATGGAGGGCTGGGACTACCCGGCCAGCGTCGAGAGCTTCGTCACCGCCGTGCGGGAGGCCACCGCACGGTAGACCTGCTCCTGCACCGTCGTGACGTGATCCCACGACGTACGCGCCGCCGCGCGCCGTCCTCCCTCGGCGAGCGAAAGCCGCAGCGCAGGATCGGCGACGGCACGGGAGATCGCACCGATCACGTCGTCGGCCCGGGCGGGCACGACCAGCGCCTCGCCCTCGCGGAAGAAGCTCGCGACGCCGCAGTGGTCGGTGACCACCACCGGCGTTCCCACCGCCGCCGCCTCGGCAGCAACCAGTCCGAAGCTGTCGCCGGACGACGGCAGGACGAGAAGGTCGGCCGCGGCGTAGACGGGGAAGGGCGTGGTCGGCGTCGCCGGCAGCACGTGTACCCGCCCCGCAAGCGGAGCCGAGCGGCTCGCGGCCCGGACGGTGCCGAGCACGCCGTGACCGTCGTCCGGCCCCAGCAGCACGAGATGGATCTCGGGGAGCCGCTCGACGGCGGCGAGCAGGATCTCGATGCCTTTTCCGGCCGCGATCCGGCCGACATAGAGCACGATCGGGGCGTCCTCCGAGATGCCCAGGCGCCCGCGCAGGTCGTCAGGCCTGACCTCGCGCGGCTCGGGAAACCCGTTCCCGCGTACCACGATGCGATCCTCTTGCACGCCGCCGGCGAGCACAGCGTCGCGCTCGAGCGCGGAGACCACGACGACGGCGTCGGCCCTGGTTGCGACACGGCTCGCCACCGTCGCGTCGAAGATCCGTTTGAACCGCACCTTGCGCAATCGCGGCTCGAACATGCCGAGGGGCTCGAAGACGGTCGGGATGCCGCGCCGCCTCGCCCAGCGAGACGTAAGCGTGGTGACGGGGTCGCGAAAGCCGAAGACGTGCACCACGTCGGGTCGCTCGAGCCGGCGGAGCGTGAGCGGCAGACCCGGGGTGATCCCCATCCACCGGTACCGGAGCGGTGTCGCCAGATAGTGCACCGTGGCGCCGTCGACCGAGTCGACGCGGCCGGTCCGTGCGGGTCGCACCCCGATGTCCGTGAGCGACGTCGTCACCACCTCCACGGCGTGTCCGCGCTCGACGAGGCGGGCGACGAGCTCGCGAGCGGCGGCGACCGGACCGCCGAAGGCGCGGGCCGGCCAGTAGGCGGGGCTTGCGAAGAGGATGCGCATCGGCAGGTCGCCCACCGTGGGCAGACGTTACCGTTCGGTGATGGTCTCCTCGACCAAGCCACGCATACTCGTGCTCAACCAGTACTACTGGCCCGGGGTGGAGGCGACGGCGCAGCTTCTGTCCCAGCTGTGCGAGGGGCTCGCAGACGAGTTCGAGCTGACGGTGGTCACCGGACAGCTGCACGGCCATGGCGCCCTGGCGTCGCGCGAGGAACGGAACGGCGTGCACGTGATCCGTGTCCGCGGCACATCGTTCGAGCGCTCGCGACTGCATCTGCGGGCCGCGAACTACGCGAGCTACCTGGCCGACACGGTGCTGACGGCCATGCGAGCAAAGAAGCCGGATCTCGTGCTGTGCATGACCGATCCACCGATCGTCGGGGACGTCGGTTTACTCGTAGCGCGGCGCTTCCGGGTGCCGCTGCTCGTGATCAGCCAGGACGTGTTCCCCGAGGTGGCCGAGAAGGTGAAGCGGATCGAGAGCAAGGTCGCGCTCGGAGTGTTGCGCGGTCTCGTCCGGCTCTATCTCGAGCGCGCGGACACGGTGGTGGCGATCGGCGAGACGATGAAGCGCCGTCTCGAGGACAAAGGCGCACCACCCGATCGGGTGAAGGTGATCCCCAACTGGGTGGATACCTCCGAGATCACCCCGCGACCGCGCGACAACGCCTGGGCCGAGGGCCATGGGCTCGACGAAGCCTTCGTGCTCATGCATTCGGGGAACATCGGCCACGCCCAGGATCTCGACACCCTCGTGCGAGCCGCGACCTTCCTACGCGATCTCGACGACCTGCGCATCGTGATCGCCGGTTTCGGCGCGCGCCACAGCGAGCTGACCGCGCTGGCCGTCCGGCTCGAGGTGACCGAAGCCGTCCGCTTCCTGCCCTATCAGCCGCGGGAGGTACTCGCGGAGTCGCTGTCGGCGGCGGAGATGCACTTCGTCGGTCTGGCCAAGGGGCTTTCGGGGTATGTCGTACCGAGCAGGCTGTACGGAATCCTTGCCGCCGGGCGCCCGGTGATCGTCGGAGCCGACGGCGACAGCGAGACCGCACGGCTCGTCACGGAGGTCGGCTGCGGCGTCGTGCTCCCTCCGGGGCGCCCCGAGCTCGTGGCCGGAGTCGTGCGAGAGGCCAGGAATGGAATGCTCGACCTCGAGGAGATGGGAGCACGTGGCCGTGCGTTCGTCGAGGAGCGGGGAGGGAGGGAGTCGGCGTTCAGGAGCTATCGCGCTGTCATCGCCGGCACGCTCAACTCCCGGTGAAGCGAGCCTGGGCAACAGCTCATCTGTCGAGCAACCTGCGGTACAGCGCGTCGATGTCACCGACCAGGCGCGAGACCGCATAGCGCTCGAGCACCTTCGCGCGGCCGGCCTCGCCCATCCGGCGCCTGAGCTCGGGATCGCGCGCCAGCCGCTCCAGCCGCTCGGCCATCGCATGGGTGTCCCCCGCACGAACCACGTAGCCGGAGATCCCGTCGTCGACCACGTCGCGGACGCCGCCGACCTTGGTGGCCACGGCCGGCACGCCAGCCGCCAGCGCCTCGATCAGCACCACCGGCGTCCCCTCGTTCGCCGACGTGAGGAGAAAGGCGTCGCAGATCGCATACCAGGGCGCGACGTCGTCCTGGTACCCGAGGAAGAGGCAGGATCGCGCGACACCGCGCTTGTGGGCGAGTTGCTCGAGCTCGGCGCGGTCGGTGCCGTCGCCGACGAGCAGGAGCAGGGCGTCGACACCGCGTTCGCGGAGCGAGGTGAGAACGTCGAGCAGGTCGGTCGTGCGCTTGACGCCGGTCATGCGTCCGAACCAGCCGACCACGAAGCGTTCCGTCGGGATCCCGACCCGCCGGCGGATCTCGGCCGGGTCTTGCGTGGTGCGCACGCGCGGCTCGAGGTCGATGCCGAGACGAACGACCTCGAACTTCGACGCGGGCGCGACGCCGAGCGCGACGAGCTCGTCTCGCACCTCCGGGCTGACGGCGATCAGACGATCGGAGAGCCGTGCGAGGACGGTTTCGATCGTGCGGAAGATCCGGGTGCCGAGGCTGCCGAAGTAGCCCCTCAGCACGTGCCCGTGAAAGGTGTGGACGACGACGATACGCCGGCCCGGGCCGATCGAGGCGAGGCGCGCGGCGAGCCGGCCGACGGCCCCGGCCTTGGCGGTGTGCGTGTGCACGATATGGGGGCGGACGTCACGGATCACGCGCGCCAGTCGCACCGCAGCGACGAGGTCGCGGATCGGCGACAGCTCTCGGGAGAGACCGGCCACACGCACGATCTCGATGCCTTGCCGATCGGCGACGAATTCCATCGACTCCTCGCCACGAGCGACCTCCCCGGCCACGAGCGTCGTCTCGTACCCGCGCTCGGCGAGCCCACTCGACAGGTAGGAGACGTGCAGCGCAGGCCCACCCACATTCAGGCGGGCGATCACCCGCACGACGCGGATCGGCTCGTCGAGCGCGGTCGCCATGAGCGGGTACGGTAGCGGCGTGGTCGTGGTGAAGGCCCTGTTCTTCGGCTCGCTCGGTGCGCTGGTCTGGACCCACGCCGCGTATCCCGTGGCGGCAAGCGCGCTGGCGCGACTGCGCGGAAGACCGATCCGGCGGCAGCCCGGCGTCGAGCCTGCGGCGACCGTGGTCGTCGCCGCCTACAACGAGGAGACCGTGATCGAGCGGCGCCTGGAGAACCTCCTCGCGCTCGACTATCCGCCCGTGAAGCTCAGGATCGTCGTCGCGTCCGACGCGTCGAGCGACCGTACCAACGAGCTCGTGGCGGCGGTTGCGGCGCGGGAGCCGCGGGTCGCGCTCCTCGACTGTCCACGCGGGGGCAAGGTTGCGGCCCAGGATCGTGCGGTGCGCGACGCGACGAGCGCGATCGTGGCCTTCTCCGATGCCAACTGCACCTGGGCGCCGGATGCGCTCCGCCGGCTGGTGGAAGCGCTTGCCGACCCCGAGGTGGCGTACGCATGCGGCCAGCTCCGGTTGGAAACGGCGTCCGGGGACAACCGTGAGGGGGCGTACTGGCGCTACGAGATGTGGCAGCGTGCAAGCGAGTCGCGGCTGGGCTCGATCACCGGGGGCAACGGGTCGATCTACGCCCTGCGTCGAGACGACTACGTCGAGGTCGACCCCCGGATGGGTCATGACCTGTCACTGCCCTACCGCATGGTGCAGCGCGGCCGCCGCGCGGTGTACGTGCCTGAGGCGCACGCGTTCGAGAAGCCCACGCCCAGCAACCTCTCCGAGTACCGCCGAAAGGTGCGGATGTTCGAGCACTGCTGGCTGATCACGCTCCGCGGCGGCATGCTGCGACGCCTGCCGCCGCTCTACCTGGCCGAGATCGTCTCGCACCGGGTGCTGCGGTACGGGAGCGGCCTGCTGCATCTCGTGCTGGCGGCCACGAACCTGGTGCTGCTCGGCGAGGGCGTGCTGTACTGGCTGGTGCTGGCGGGCCAGCTGGCGTTCCTGGGCGCGGTGGTCGCGGGCGTGCCGATCGCGCGGTACTACGCGTTCGTGACCTGGGCGACGGTGCAGGCTCTCGTCAACTACCTGCGGCGCGGCGTCCCCGCGACCTGGGAAGCGGCCGAGGGAACGAGGTGAACCGCGCCGCCGACGTCGCGCTCGCCGGGCTCGGCCTCCTTGTCGGCGCTCCGCTCCTCGCGCTCGGGGCAGCGGCAGTGAAGCTGCAGGATCGCGGCCCCGTGCTCTTCCGGCAGACACGGGTGGGGAAGGACGGCCGCGACTTCGAGCTCCTGAAGCTGCGGACGATGGTGGAGGGCGCCGAGGGTAAGGGTGCGGGCTACGCGGTGGACAAGGGAGACGCACGCATCACCGCCGTCGGCCGTTTCCTGCGACGCACGTCGATCGACGAGCTCCCGCAGCTCTGGAACATCGTCCGCGGCGAGATGTCCGTGATCGGCCCGCGCCCGACGCTTCGCTACCAGGTGGAGCGCTACGACGAGCGCCAGCGGCACCGCCTCGACGTCCGCCCGGGCCTCACCGGATGGGCGCAGATCCACGGTCGCGCGGCGCTGCCGTGGGCCGAGCGCATCGAGCTCGACCTCTGGTACGTGGATCACCGCTCGCCGCTCGTCGACCTGAAGATCCTCGCTCGCACGCCGCTCGCGCTGTTCGGCGGGATCTACCGCGGCGCCGGCGGTGGATGGCGCCAGGGGTCTGACCCCGCTGTACGGCCGAAGGTGGGCAGCCGGGGGTCTGACCCCA
>JBJXGY010000066.1:0-50845 GCA_046160185.1 Gaiella sp.
TGCCAGGCTTAAGCCTGGCACCAACGCTGCTTCCCTCCCTGCGTCCTAGCCCAGCTCGCGTCTCGCCACCCCGGCGTGACGATCCCTAACGGGATAGGCCCTGGGTGAGACCTGCCGCGGCCGCCTCGTCGGCCAGCAGCAGCTGACGCGGCGCCTCCACGCGGCCCGCAGGGATCGCGGGGTCGCGTGCGACGAGCCGCTCGACCGCCTCCCGCTTGTCCTCGCCCGTGACCAGCCAGAGCACCAGGCGCGCCCGCTCGAGTGCGGGGTAGGTGAGCGTCAGGCGGCGCTGCCCCTTGTACTCGGCGGTTGCTGCGACCAGCCTGTCGCGAACGTCGAGCACGGCGTCGGCGGGTACGAGCGAGGCGGTGTGACCATCGGCCCCGAGACCCAGATGCACGAGATCGAAGCTGTCCGGTAGCGCGGCGGCGTAGCTGGTTGCCGCCAGGTCGAGGTCGTCCGCGGTCACGTCCATGGCATGGATGCTGGCGGCCTTTCCGGCGTCGCCGAGCACCGCCAGAAGCTGCGTGAGATTGCGTGAGGCGTCGCCGTCCGGTGCCACCCGTTCGTCCACCTGGTAGATCGACGTCTCCGCCCAGGGCATCGGCTCCGAGGCGAGAGCATCCAGCATCCGCCACGGCGTCGATCCCCCGCTCAGCGCCAGCCGGCACTCGCCGCTCGCTGCGACCGCGGCAACTGCCGTCGCCAGCAGGATCTCCGCCCCCCTTGTCGCGACGTCGTCGGGCGTCTCCAGGATCTCGACCCGGAGGTCGGTCACGCGTGCTTCTCGGCGTGACCGCCGAACTGCTTGCGCATCGCGGACAGCACCTTGTTCCCGAACTCGTCCGCGTCGCGCGATGCGAATCGCGAGTACAGCGCGGCCGTCAGCACGGGTGCCGGCACGCCCTCGTCGATCGCGGCCAGCGCCGTCCAGCGGCCCTCACCCGAGTCCGAGACTCTGCCGGCAAACCCCTCGAGCGCCGGGGATGCGTGGAGCGCCGCGGCCGTGAGATCGAGCAGCCAGGAGGCGACGACGCTGCCGCGCCGCCACACCTCGGTGATCGCCGGGATGTCGAAATCGAACTGGTAGAGCTCCGGATGAGCGAGCGGCGCCGTCTCCGCGTCCTGCGCGCGATCGCTCTTCCCGTCGCCGGCGTGCGCCAGGATGTTCAGACCCTCGGCAAACGCTGCCATCATCCCGTACTCGATCCCGTTGTGGATCATCTTCACGAAGTGGCCCGCCCCGGCCGGCCCGCAGTACAGGTAGCCCTGCTCCTCAGGGGCTGGCTCGCCGCTCCGACCTTGCGTCCGCTCGGCAGCTTCGACACCGGGTGCGAGCGCCGCGAAGATCGGTTCCAGGCGCTCGAACACGGGGCGAGGGCCGCCGATCATCAGGCAGAACCCCCGCTCCAGGCCGAAGACGCCGCCGCTCGTGCCGACGTCGACGTAGTCGAGCCCACGGCCCGCGAGCTCGGAAGCGCGGCGGATGTCGTCGTGGTAGTGGGTGTTCCCGCCGTCGATCACAGCGTCTCCATGGGCCAGTAGCGCGGCCACGTCCGCCACGGCCTGCTCGGTGATCGCTCCCGCGGGCACCATGATCCAGATCGAGCGTGGCGGGGTGAGCGCGTCGACGAGCTCCTGCAGCGTCCGCGCCCCTCGCGCCCCTTCGGCTTCGAGCGCCGCGATCGAGGCCTCGTTCACGTCGTAGACCACGACCTCATGGCCCGCGCGCATGGCGCGGCGGCTGAGGTTGGCCCCCATGCGGCCGAGACCGACCATGCCCAGTTGTCCGGTTGTCCCGCTCATTCCCTCTCACCTGCTCCTTTCGCGGCGGTGCGCCAGGCCCGTATCTCCCCGTGCTCGACCCGCGAGGGTCGTTCTGTAGCTGGGACTCTCATCGGACGCGCACCACACCGTCCGCCGTGCCCACCAGCACGTCGTGCACCAGCACCGGTGGGAAGAGGCCGTGACCGGCGACACCGGGATCGACATCGAGCGTGGCCGCTGCCGCTGCGGGATCCGCGAGGTCGCCGTACCAGTCACCGATCACGTTGTCGTCGGGACTGGGTGGACCGTTACGCAGCGTCACCGTCCTGAGGCGACGGAGCGTCGCCGCCAGGCCGAACGCCATCAGCTCGACCGGCACCGGCGCGGTCAGCCGCTCGACGAGCTTGTCGCTGGAGGCGATGACGACGAAGCGGTCGGCGGCGACCTCGACGAGCTTCTCCCTGAGATGGGCTGCGCCCCCGCCCTTGATCAGCCAGCCGTCACGCGTGACCTGGTCGGCCCCGTCGATGGCGATGTCGAGACGGTCGAGCGCGGCCGTGCCGGAGAAATCCTCGACGGTCAGCCCGAGCTCGCCGGCGAGCAACGCCGTCGCCGGAGAGGTCGCCACGCAACGCAGGCGAAGCCGGCGACGCGCCAGTGCCTCGAGCAGGAAGGCGACGGTGGAGCCGGTGCCGAGCCCGACCGTCATCCCGTCCTCGACGAGCGCGGCGGCGGCCTCTGCGGCAGCCCGTTTCTCCGCGTCCTGCGTGCTCATTCCCTCCAGTGTCCCATGTAGAGGCTTAGCCCGGCGTGCGACGAGTAGCCTCGCGTTGATGCTGGAGGTCTGGGAGCCGGACGGCGCGTTTGCGCGACTCGAGAGCTGGCTGCGAGACCAGGGTTTCTTCGCGCCGGGCGGTGAGCACCTGCTCGCCGACGTTTTTCTCGCGTACGGCCTGTCCTCACAGCTGCAGCGCGGTGCCGCACGTCCGCCGGAGCCCTGCCGGCTGCCGCTGATCGCCGCGCGTCTACGCGGCGACGAACCGCAGCCGGTCCCGCCCGGGCAGCTGACGGTCGGTGCCTGGCAGCGCTCCTGGACGGCTGAGCAGTACCGCCGCGCCGTGGCCGAGGTGCGCGCAGCCATCGCGCGCGGCGACGTGTACCAGGTCAATCTCGTCCAGCATCTGCAGGCGCAGTTCGACGGGACGGTCGACGAGCTCGCGAGGCGGTTGCAGACGCTCTCCCCGCTGATCGGCCGGGCGATGCAGGGTGAAGGCTGGGCTGTTGCCAGCGCGTCGCCTGAGCTGTTCCTCGAGCGGCGTGGGGCTATCGTCCGCACCATGCCGATCAAGGGCACACGCGCCGCGGGCGACGCCGCATCGCTCATGGCTTCCCCGAAGGACGCCGCCGAACACATGATGATCGTCGATCTGGAGCGCAACGATCTCTCCCGCGTCTGCGAGGCGGGAAGCGTGCGCTGGCCGAGCCTGATGGAGCCAAGACACCTGGCCGGTGTCGAGCATCTCGTATCCACTGTCGAAGGGCGGCTCCGCGCAGAGGCGGGCTTGACGGAGCTGCTCGAAGCGACGTTCCCGGGCGGGTCGATCACCGGTGCGCCGAAGATTGCCGCCGTTGACCTCATCGCCTCGCTGGAACCGGTCGGCCGCGGCGCCTCGATGGGTGCGCTCGGGTGGATCCGTGGCGATGGCGACCTCGAGCTGGCACTGACGATCCGTACCTTCGCGATCGCGGACGGCGAGCTTCACTTCTGGGTCGGTGGAGGCATCGTGTGGGATTCCGACCCGCAGGACGAGGTCGACGAATCGTGGACCAAGGCTCGCCCCGTCTTCGACGCGATCGGGGCTCCGCTCCCAGGCGGAGTCGCTGCATGACCGCTCCACTGGCTGTTGCCGTCGGCGGCCGCGGGCTCGTCGATCCTCTTGCTCCCGTGCTGCGCGCCGACGACGAGGGCTTTGCGCGTGGCCGCGCCGCGTTCACCACGATGCGGGTCTACGGCGGCCGGCCGTTCCGTCTCCAAACCCACATCGCGCGCCTGCAACAGTCCGCCGCCCGGCTCGAGCTACCGCATCCGGACGGCAAGGAGCTGGCCGAGCTTGCAGCGCTCGCCGTCTCGGCCGCAGGGACACCCGACCTTTCGCTTCGCCTGACCTGGACACCCGGGCCTCCGGGTGGACCGCCGCTGGCGCTCGCCGTCGCCGGCGCGATCCCGGACTGGATCGAGCCGATGCGAGCACGCGGCACCCGCCTGGCCTCGATTCCGGTGCCCCGCCGGTCGGAACCGTGGCTGCTCGAAGGCACGAAGTCGACGAGCTACGCGGTTAACATCGCCGCCGAAGCCGAGGCGAAGCGACGGGGCGCCGACGACGCGGTCTTCCTCGACAGCGGAGGGACGGTGCTCGAAGGCCCTGTC
Organism: Gaiella sp.; assembly: GCA_046160185.1. Lineage (GTDB taxonomy): Bacteria > Actinomycetota > Thermoleophilia > Gaiellales > Gaiellaceae > Gaiella. Next base: position 4,196 of record JBJXGY010000066.1, read on the forward strand.
ACCAACATCTGGTGGCGCGTCGCACGAGACCTCTACACACCCGCACTGGAGCTCGGCATCCTGGCCGGCGAGACACGCCAGGCGCTGATCGAGCTCGCGCCGGGGCTCGGGTATCGAGTCGTCGAGGGGATCTTTCCGCTCACCGCGCTGCTCACCGCCGAGGAGGTCTTCACGTCGTCCTCGGTACGGGAGGTGATACCCGTCGTCGCCGTGGACGGCAGCTCGTTCATGCGCGGCGAGGCCGCCGCCGCGTTGCAGAGCGCCCTGCGGGAGCTGGCCACGCGGCCGTAGTCAGAGGCTTGGTCAGCGCGTCCCGTCGACGACGAGATGCGCACACGAGACCGGGTCGTCCCGGGCGACGTAGGCGTCCTCGGCCGGCATCCACACGTCAACCCAGGTCGATCGAGCCGACTCGCCGTCACGTGCGATGCCCCGTGCCAGGCGAACCTCGTACGGCGCCTCCAGCCACAGCCGCACGGCGTAGGACTCGCGAAGCGTGCGATGCAGCGCGCACACGCCCTCGACCACGACGACGCCTGTGGGCGTCACCTCGCGTCGTCCGCCGCGTCGCCCGTGACCCCAGTCGTAGACGCCGAAGCACGCAGCTTCACCCCGTCCGAGCGGCTCCAGCACCTCGTGGCGCAGCCGGTCGAGCTCGAACCGCTGTCCGTCCCAGAAGCCGTCGGTCGACACGACTTGCGCGCCGGGAATCGCTGCGGCAAGGGTCGATTTGCCGGTACCGCCACGGCCCCCGATCCCGACCAGCGTGAACGGGGAGCCGGCATGCGCGCGCGCCACGAGCGCCAGCGCCTCTTCCCGAGCCCCACCCACACGGCTACCTTACGGCAATGGAGAAGGTTCGCCTCGGCGGGATGGCCCTGCAGAACGGCGTGCTCGTGCACGGGCCGACGTCGTGGGCTGCTGCGGCTCGCCGCGAGGACGGGTCGGTGGCAGTCGCCTCGGGAGTCAAGCGGCGCTTCCTGCCCAGGATCGACCTTCCTGTCGCTCGCGGTGCGCTCCGGCTGGCCGAGTCGTTCGCCCTGCTGCCCGATGTCCGGCGGGCGCTTCCGGAGGCGCGGTTCGCCTTCGAGCGGCCTGCGGTGGCGGTTGCCGTGCTCTCGGGCTCGGTGCTCGCCGCGGCGGGCCGGAAGGCTCCGATCGGAGCGTTCGCGCGAGAGGCGCTGGTGGCGATGGCCTCCCTGGCCCCCGCCGCGATCGCGCTCCGGGGCGGGGAGCTCGCCGGCTACCACGGGGCCGAGCACGTCTCGATCGGCACCTACGAGCAGGACGGCCGGCAAGCGAAGAAAGAGCACGAACGGTGCGGCTCGCACCTCGTAGGCCCGCTGCTGGCAACGTCGGCTGTCGCCGGCGCCGTTGCCGCGCGCGCACCGAAGCCCCTCCGCGGGGTTGCGCGTCTCGCCGGCACCGTCGGGGCGGTCGGCACCTCGATCGAGCTCTTTCACTGGATGGGGAAGCACCCGGAGAGCCGGATCGCGAAGGCTCTCGCACGTCCCGGTCATGAGCTGCAGACGCGGCTGTCCACCGAGGACCCCTCCCCGGAGCAGCTCGAGGTCGCGAACGCGGCGCTGCAGGCGTGCCTGGAGGCCGAGCTCGCTGCGACGCGGTGACGCTGACGCCGCCGCTCGTCGAACGAGCCGAACAGACGGCACGAGAGCACGGCTTCACGAAATCGTGTAGCCCCGAGACCGGCCGGCTCCTCCACGTACTCGCCGCGCGGCGCGGTATCGCCCGCGCCGGTGAGATCGGCACGGGGTACGGCGTCGGGGCGGCCTGGATCGTGTCGGCGCTCGTTCCGGGGGTGCCCTTTGTCACGGTCGAGAGCGACGCGGTCGCGGCCGCGGCCGCCGCCGCGCTCTTCGACGAGGACGCGGCGGTGACGGTTCGCACCGGCGACTGGCGAGGCGTGATGCCCGCCGAAGCGCCGTTCGACCTGCTCTTCGTCGACATCTCCGAGGCGAAGGACGATCCCGCGACGGTACTCGGGCTCGTCACACCGGGCGGCACCATCGTGCTGGACGACTTCTCGGCTGACTGGCCGGCGCCCGACCAGCGCCGCGAACGCTGGCTTCAGCATCCCCGGGTCGTGGGCCTGATGGTCGGTCTCGGCGGCGAGTCGCTCGCGCTGCTTGCCACGGTCACTCGCTGAGGCGGTCCCATTGACCGCCGGCGCGAAGCCGTCGATAGTGAGTCCGTGAGCTGGCCCGAGATCGAGAACCTGCTCGTGCTGTGGCTGCCGATCGTCTTCTTCGGTGCAATCCTCATCGTCCTGCTCCTCACGCTCCGCACGATGCCGCGCACCAAGCCGGCGCCGGTCGTCAAGGAGTCGGTGGACAGCGTCTCCTGGGGCGACGTGGCCGGGGTCGAGGAGGCCAAGGACGAGCTGAAAGAGGTCATCGAGTTCCTCAGAGACGCGCGGCGTTTCGAGAAGCTCGGCGCCAAGCTCCCCTCCGGTGTCCTGTTGTTCGGCCCTCCCGGCACCGGCAAGACGCTCCTGGCCAAAGCTGTGGCCAAGGAGTCAGGGGCGAACTTCTACTCGGCGAGCGCCTCTTCGTTCGTGGAGATGTTCGCGGGGCTCGGCGCGGCGCGCATCCGGAAACTGTTTGCGGAAGCCCGTAAGAACGCACCCGCGATCATCTTCATCGACGAGCTCGACGCCGTCGGGACGAAGCGGATCGGGGGCGGCATACACCGCGAGCACGACCAGACGCTGAACCAGCTGCTCGTCGAGCTCGACGGCTTCGGCGGGCGCGACAACATCATCGTGATGGGCGCCTCCAACAGGCTCGAGGATCTCGACCCCGCATTGCTGCGGCCGGGCCGCTTCGACCGGCAGGTGATGGTCGGCGCACCCGACCTGGCCGGACGCGAGGCGATCCTCAAGGTGCACACCCGCGGGAAGCCGCTGGCTTCGTCGGTGGACATCGGCCTGATCGCCCGGCGCACCGCCGGACTCACCGGTGCCGACCTGATGAACATCGCCAACGAGGCGGCGATCTTCGCCGCCCGGGCCGAGCAGCAGCACATCCGCATGGAGGATTTCGAGGGCGCCATGGAGCGCGTGCTGACCGGGCTGCAGAAGCGGCGCGTGGTGACCGAGAAGGAGAAGCGGATTCTGGCCTACCACGAGGCCGGCCATGCGCTGATGGCTCATCTGATGGGTGACCTGATGCCTGTGCAGAAGGTGACGATCGTCGGGCGAGGCGACTCGCTCGGCCTCGCCTACTACCTCCCGAACGAGGACCGGTACCTGCACACCAAGGAAGAGTTCACGGACATCATCAAGGTTGCGCTCGCAGGGCGAGCGGCCGAGGAAGCCGTGTTCGGGCGAGTGACGAACGGCGCCGCGAGCGACCTGGAGAAGGCGACCGAGATCTCGCGGCTGATGGTGTTCGACTACGGCATGTCGAGCCTCGCCGGGTCGCGCACCCTGCGAGCGGACAACTACGCACTGTCCGAGGAGACGAAGCGGATGCGCGACTCCGAGCAGGCCTCGCTCACGAACGGCGCCTACGAAGAGGCGCTCCGGCTGTTGCGCAAGCACCGCAAGGCCCTCGACCGGGTCGCCGCCGGGCTGCTCGAGCGTGAGACGATCGACCGCGACGAGCTGCGAACGATTCTCTCCGACGTGGAGCCAGACTCCCGGTCGTCCGAGACGGTGGGCACGGTCAGGCTCGTCGACTCCGCCGAAGCCTAAGAACTCGCCGGCCGGCAGTGTGCCATCCGGCGGGCGTGCAACCGCCCGCACGTAACATCGGGCCGTGTACTCGAAGGGCGTGCATCACCTCGGCGTCGCCGTCGCCGACCTCGACGTGGCGCTGGACACGTACCGTCGGCTGTTCGCCGCCACGCTGGAACACCGGGCGCTTGTCGTCGAGCAAGGCGTCGAAGCCGCCTCCGTCATGGTCGGAGGCAGCCGGATCGAGCTGCTTGCGCCGACCGGAGAGGACACTCCCGTCGGGCGGTTCCTCGCCAGGCGCGGCGAGGGGATGCACCACGTCGCGTACGAGGTCGCAGACGTGGGCGAGACGCTCGACGCGCTCGCAGGGCTGGGTGTCGAACTCATCGACCTCCAGCCACGCCGCGGCCTCTTTGGTCTTCAGGTTGCGTTTGTTCATCCCGACGCCGTCCACGGCGTCCTCACGGAGGTGGTTTCGGTTGGCAGCGAGTGATTCGGTCAGGATCGAGGTCGCATTCGATCGCGGCGCGGTGATCAGTGCGATGGTGACGCCGAAGGTTGCGGACGAGGTGGAGCAGGCGGTGTCCGCAGGCGGTGCCGGGAGCGTCCAGCTCGATACGGACGACGGACGCGTGACGGTCGTGGTGGCGCACGTCGTCTACGTCAAGCGGTACGCGCGCGACGCCCGCGTCGGCTTCGGCGCGTAGACGCCGCCACCGTGGCACTCGAAGTCGGCATCGTCGGCTTGCCGAACAGCGGCAAGACGACCCTTTTCAACGCGCTCACGAAGGCAGGCGCGGAGATCACCGCGTACGCCTCGGTCACCGAGAAGCCGAACGTCGGGATGGCGGCGATCGCCGACGACCGGCTGGAGAAGCTGGCGGCGCTCGTCTCCGCGCGCAAGGTGACCCCGGCCGCGATCCGGGTGGTCGACGTGCCGGGTACGGGGCCGCAACTGCTCGGCAACCTGCGGCAGGTCGACGCGCTTCTGGCCGTGGCCGACGGCTTCTCGGGGAACGAGGACCCGGCCGGCGACCTCGAGACGCTGGAGCTCGAGCTGCTCGTGGCCGACCGCGATCACGTCGAGAAGCGGCTCGAGCGGGTCGAGAAGCAGGCGAAGTCGGGTGACGCAGCCGTGCGCAAGGAGGCGGAAGAGCTGCGTGCGGTGCTGGCGCACCTCGACGCGGGCAAGACGCTTCGCGAGTGGCCGGGCGAGCTGCCCGGCGTGCTCGACCCCCTCACCACCAAGCCGCTGCTCGCGATCGTCAACGGCCCTGCAGGGATCGATTGTGCACTCGAGGCGGAGCTGGCCGAGCTGCCCGACGAGGAGGCTGCAGAGTTCCGCGAGGGTCGGAGCTCAGCGCTCGAGGAGATCGTTCGCCGGCTCAAGGACGCGCTCGATCTGATCACCTTCTTCACGGTCGGCGACAAGGAAACCCGCGCCTGGACGCTGCGGCGCGGGCAGACCGCACTCGAGGCCGCGGGCACCATCCACACGGACATCGCCCGCGGCTTCATCCGCTGCGAGGTCATCCGCTGGCACGACCTGCTCGACTGCGGCTCCCACGCCGAGGCCGCGAAGCGCGCGTTGCAGCGACTCGAGGGCAAGGCCTACGTGGTCGAGGACGGCGACGTCCTCAACATCCGGTTCAACGTCTGAAGCGGTGACTGCGGCTTCAGCCGGCGGCACCAGTCGAACGTCTTCCCTCAGGCGTCGAAGGTGCCCTTCTGCTTTGCCGCAGACCGCTTCTCGGCGCGGCGTTCCTTGAGCGTCTTCTGGGCCGGCTTCTTGGCCGCTTTCTTGGGTTTCTGTGCGTCCTTCATCGCATCTCCTCCGATTCGAGTCGCCGCCGGCTCCGCGGACGGCTCACGCCGCCCACGAAGTGGCCTGGTGCTCGTGCACTATCGCACATGGTGCGGGCGCTGACTCTGTGGCGGATGAGCCGTACCGCGCGTCAGGAGCGGGTGCGGTGACCATCCGAAGCAGGGCGACGCCGGCGACCGGCCGGGTTGCGGCGCAGCTCCGCCGGTACGCGCATCCCGGAAGCGTGGAAGGCATCACCATGCCCGAGCCGGGAGGCCAGCTTGCCTACCTCGGCCTGCTGGTCGGGGAGCACAAGCGTGATGCCGTTACCACCGCGCCCGGCGCGACCGGTACGACCGACTCGGTGCACGTAGTCGTCCTCCGCCCGCGGGGGATCGAAGTTGATCACGTGGGTGATATGTTCGACGTCGAGACCTCGGGCGGCAACGTCCGTCGCGACGAGGGTGGTCACGCGGCCGGATTCGAACTGCGCCAGCGCCCGCTCGCGCTGGTTCTGCGAGAGGTTGCCATGCATCGCCGCAGCGGGGATGTCGTGCTGCCGGGTGAGCTTGCGCGCGAGCTTGTCGGCGCCGTACTTCGTCCGGACAAAGACGAGCGCGAGACGCCGCTCGACGGCGAGCTGCTCAACAAGCCGGTCGAGCTTGTCCTCGTGGGTGACCGCCACGAAAGCGTGCTCGATCACGCCGGGCTCCGCGGACTGCGGCGCCTTCGTCCGCACGTGCGTCGGCGTGACCGTGTATGTCCGCGCGAGCTCGGCAACGGCACCGTCGAAGGTGGCCGAGAAGAGCATCGTCTGGCGGTTCGTCGGCACGGTGCGCAGGATCCGGTCGACCTGGGGCTTGAAGCCCATGTCGAGCATCCGGTCGGCCTCGTCGAGGACGAGGATGCGAACGTCGGCGAGCGAAACGGAGCGACGCTCGATCAGGTCGTGCAGCCGACCCGGGGTCGCGACGATCACGTCGGCCTGGCCGGCCTGCTTGGCCTGCGTGCTGATCGCAGCGCCGCCGTAGACAGTCGTTACCCGGAGGCGCTTGGCAGCGGCGAGCGGACGCAGGTCGGCGGTCACCTGCAGGGCCAGCTCCCGGGTCGGGACGAGGACGAGCGCCGCAGGTCGCCGCTGCGCGCCGGCCGTCCGCTCGATCAGCGGGAGGCCGAACGCGAGCGTCTTGCCGGAACCGGTGGGCGACTCGGCGAGAATGTCGACGCCGAGCAGCGCGTCCGGCAGGACCAGGTTCTGGACAGGGAACGGCTCGTGGATGCCGGATCGGGCGAGCACGTCGCACAGCGGCGCGCTCACGCCGAGGGCGTGGAAGGACTGGGACATGGTGGTGGGTTCTCCTTAGGGGCAGGTTCGAGAAACAAGAGACTCGAACACCTGAAAAGGAGGAACGAGAAGCTGGATCTCACAAGCGTCTGTTGACGCCTCGTGGAGAACCATAGCAGTCGCCTCTCGATCATCCCCCGTTCGGGCTGAGTCGGGTGCAACGGCGCTCGTCCATCGCCAGGCTCGAGACTGCTGCAGACGCAGGGGCTGCGGTTCTCCTCACAGCCGTCCCGAAGCGCGGCGACTCACCCGGCGGCCACCAATGCCGCTCCCGCCAGCGCCACGAGCCCTGCTCCGCGCCTCGCGCGGTCGAGGCGCTCGCCGAGCACGGCGAACGCGAGCGTGACCGTCACGACCGGGTAGATCGCTGCGAGCACCGCGACCACGCCGACCGCGCCGTGGGTCGACGCTGCGACCAGGCAGACGTTGGCGGCCGTGTCGAAGAGACCGACACCGGCAATCGCCGGCAGGAGGTTCCGTGGCGGCACGACCGCGGTTCGGGCGGCCAGGGCTGCCGCGAGAGCCAGGACGCTGGCCGCGCCTCGCGCGAGAGTCACGGTCCAGGGGACGGAGCTGTCCGCGGCAACGTCGACGCCGACGTAGAAGAACCCGAACGCGAGTGCGGCGACGAGGGCGAGTGACACGCCGGCGGCAGCCCCACCGGCCGCAGATTCCCCCGGGTGTCTGGAGAGCACCACGATGCCGGCCAGCACGACCACGATGCCGAGCCACTGGAGCGCGGACGGCGAGCGTCCCTGCGCCACGTCGAACGCGAGCGGGACGACCGGCGACGCCGCCGAGATCGGCGCCACGATCCCCATCGCCCCGATCGACATGCCGCGATAGAGCGCCGCGAGGCCGATGATGCCCGCAGCTCCCGCACCGCAGGCGGCCAGCGCGTCGCCGTACCCGGGCCAGGCATCACCAGAGACGACCAGCCAGACGACGGCGCCCAGCAGCCCGATCACTTGTGACCCCACGAGCACCGTGAACACGGCGATGCGACGCGACGACAAACCGCCCAGGAAATCGCCGACACCCCACAACGCGGAGGCGCTCAGCGCCAGCACTGCCGCCAGCAGCACGGCTTCAGTCTTCGCCGACGGGGCGGGTTGCGGCCTGTGCGTCGAGCTGGTTGGCGTGGTAGAGAACGGCCGCCTCGGCGGTGCGCGCGGCCTGACGGTCGTGGTGGGCGCCGACCGCGTGCAGCAGCTCAGCCAGCACCTCGACAGGGACGTCACCGCCATGGCGCTCGATCAGCCGCAGACCGAGATGGACATGACCGAGCAGGCGCCCCTCGTCGGTCGGGCGAAACGCCGGTCCCCGCCCGAGCTCGGCGACCCGGCCGACGTCGTGTAGCAGCGCCGCCGCGACGAGCAGGTCGTGTCGCAGTCGCGGGTGGAGCTGAGCCGTCTCGCGGCACAGCGTGGCGACGCCCACGGTGTGCTCGAGCAACCCGCCGGCGTACCCGTGGTGCCCGTCAGCCCCCGCCGCGGGCAGATTCCGCAACCCGGTTCGGACAGCTGCCTCGCCGAGCACCGCTGCGACCAGCCCGGCCAGACCGGGGTGCGAGATCTCGCCGGCCAGGAACTCGAGGAAGCCCTCGAGCTCGTCTGGGTCGCGCCGAAGCCGGGGTGTGAGATCCGCGGGGTCGGTGTTCTCCGCTGCCTCGAGCGTCCGCACCTGCACCTGGAGCTTTCCGCCGAAGCGCTCGACGCGTCCCAGGACGTGCACCGGGTCGCCCTCGTCGAAGCGGCGGTCGAGCAGCTCGACGTCGTTCCAGATCCGCGCGTCGATACGGCCGGTAGGGTCGACGAGCTCGAGCGCGAGATATGAGGCGCCTCCCTTTGTCCGGAGGCGACGTTTGCGGGCGACGGCGTAGACGCCTTCGACCGTGCGATCCTCGACGAGCTCGGCGATTGCCGTCACGGGTGAGAGTCTATGCCGGGTACGCTCGACGTCATGGCTGACGTCGCAGCGTTCCGGGCCGTACGGTACGCGCGACCGAGCCCGGCCGTCGTCGCCCCGCCCTACGACGTGATCTCCCCGGCCCAGCGAGAGCAGCTCATGGCCCGAGATCCGCACAACATCGTGCACCTCACGCTGGCCGACTCCGAGGAGGAGGCGGGAGCCCGCTACCGCGCCTGGCTGGACGAAGGAGTCCTGATCACCGAGGACGACCCGGCTGCCTGGGTCGCCGTGCAGGATTACGTCGGTCCCGACGGCGTCGCTCGCCGGCGCACCGGCCTGGTTGCCTCGCTGCGGGTGGAGGCCTACGAGACGGGCACCGTGCTGCCCCACGAGCGCACGCACGCCGGGCCGAAGGAAAGCCGCCTCCGCCTGCTGCGTGCCGCGCAGGCGCAGCTCGAGCCGATCTTCCTGCTCTACGACGGGACGCCGCCGGTCGCCGTGCCCGCGCACGACCCCGATCTCCAGGCGGAGGGGACGTCGCTCTGGCGGGTTTCGGGCGACGAGCTGCCCGCCTTCTTCGCGAAGCGGCAGCTGCTGATCGCCGACGGTCACCACCGCTACGAGACGGCGGTCGCCTACGCCGCCGAATCCGGCCATGACCGCATGCTCGTCGTGCTGGTCTCCACGGAGGACGCGGGGCTCGAGGTGTTTCCCACCCATCGGGTGTTCTCGGGGAGGCCCGAGATCGCGCCGGCCGGGAGCACGGTGCCGTCGCTGGACGCGGGGCTCGACCTGCTTGCCGCGCAGGGATACGACCGTCCCGCGGCTCTTCTCCTCACCGCGGACGGCATCCGGCTGGTTCACGGGGAGGAGGGCCTGCTCGATGTCGAGCTGGTCGACCTGTTCGGGCACGAGGGCATCTCCTACACCCCCGACCTCGAGGAGGCCGTCAAGCGCGTGGTCAGCGGAGGCGCCGACTGCGCGTTTCTGCTCCGCCCAACTCGCATCGAGGATGTCTTCACCCGCGCCCGTGCCGGACGCGTGATGCCACAAAAGACAACATACTTCTATCCCAAACTGCTCTCCGGGCTGCTGATCCATCCCGTATGACAGAAGGATGGTTGGGACTCTGCCGGGATGCTGTCGCCGACATCGACGCGGCACTCGTTGCGCTCCCCACCCGCCTCGAGCGGGAGCCCGTGCTGCGTGCCGGTGAGGGCGGCGACGACACCACGGCCATCGATGCTGCCGCGGAGGCTGCGATCGTAGCTCGCCTCGAGGGCGCAGGAGTGGATGGCCTGCTCGTCTCCGAGGAGCTCGGCGAGAAGCAGCTCGGCACCGGAGGATCGGTGCGGGTGGTGGTCGACCCGATCGACGGGTCGGTCAACGCGAAGCGGGGCATCCCGTTCTTTGCGCTCTCGCTCGCTGTGGCCGACGGCGCGACGATGGACGACGTGACCTTCGGATTCGTCTTCGACTTCGGATCCCGCGAGGAGTGGGTTGCCGAGCGGGGCAGCGGGGCGACACTCAACGGAGTACCCCTTCCCGAGGTGCCGCCGAAGCCTGCCATCGAGCTGCTCGCTTTTGAAGGCACGACCACGGCGATCATCGCCGCGGCCGCCCCGGCCCTCGTGGGGACCGCGGCGCGGCTTCGCGTGATGGGCTCACTCGCCCTCTCGCTGTGTCATCTCGCGGCCGGCCGCCTCGACGGCGTGTGCTCGCTCAAACCGGCTCGCTCCATCGATATCGCGGCTGCGCAGCTGATCGCTCGCGAGCGTGGCTGTGCGCTCGAGCTGTTCGAGGCGCCGCCGTTCTCCCGGGCGCCGCTCGACCTCGGCCAGCGCTCGCGCCTCGCGGCGGCTCGCACGCGGGAGCATTGCGCAGCGATCGCATCCGCGCTCGCGGTCCAGCATCTAGGCTGAGCGGGTGAGCTTGCAACTTCCAGACCGCGACGCGATCCTGGCGGCGCTCGAGAACGTGATCGACCCCGAGCTGCGTCGCCCCGTCACCGAGCTCGACATGGTGCGCGACGTCACCGTCGCCGCCGACGGCTCGGTCGACGTCACGATCGCGCTCACGGTGGCCGGCTGCCCACTGCGCGATTCGTTCACCGAGCAGGTCGGCCGTGAGGTCGGCAAGGTGCCCGGTGTCACGTCGGTCAGGCTGGCCTTCGGCGTGATGACGCCGGACGAGAAGACCGCGCTCGTCTCGCGGCTTCGTGGCAGCCGTCCGGAGAAGACGATCAGCCTCGACCCGAAGACACGGGTGCTCGCGATCGCCTCGGGCAAGGGCGGCGTCGGCAAGTCGTCGCTGACGGTGAACCTCGCCTATGCCCTCCGGCAGCTCGGTCACGAGGTGGGCGTGCTCGACGCCGACATCTACGGGCATTCGATCCCGCACATGCTCGGCACGAGGCAGCGCCCGGTGTCGGTCGACGAGATGATCGTGCCGCCAGTCGCGTGGGAGCTGCGGCTGATGTCGATCGGGTTCTTCCTCGAGGAGAACAGCCCCGTGATGTGGCGTGGCCCGATGCTGCACCGTGCGCTCGAGCAGTTCCTCTCGGACGTGCACTGGGGTGAGATCGACTACCTCCTCGTGGACATGCCCCCGGGCACCGGCGACATCTCGATCTCGCTGGGGCAGCTGCTGCCGGCCGCCGAGGTCGTGATCGTGACCACGCCACAGCCGGCGGCGCAGCAGGTGGCGGTACGCGCGGCGCAGATGGCCGAGAAGACGGGCATGCGCGTGATCGGCGTGATCGAGAACATGTCGCGGCTCGTGGGCACGGGGCAGGAGTTGTTCGGCTCGGGTGGCGGCGCCCGGCTCGCCGAGGAGATCGGTGTACCGCTGCTCGGAGACGTGCCCCTCGACCCGGCGCTGCGGGAGGCCGCCGACGACGGTACCCCTCTCGCTGTGGCCGATCCTGGAGCCGAGGCCGTGGCCGCCATCGCGGCTCTGGCCGACGCACTCGAGCGCACGCGGCGTCCCGCCATCCGCAAGGCGTTGTCCGTCCTCTCCTGACGTGGACGCGGCCGAGGGTCGCGCCCGCCTGGCAGCACTCGGGCTGGCAGCACGTGATGTCGACGCGCTGCTCGAGCACTTCGTCGACTGCGAACGACGAGGACAGACGAGCCACGGCCTGTCGCGGATCGCCTGGCTCGAGACGCAACGGTTCGACGCCGAGGCCCGTCCACGCCGCCTGGAGTCGTCGGCGACGCGCGACGTCTGGGACGGCGCCGGAGCGCTCGGCTATCTCACTCTGGACACGATCTGCCGAGACCTGCTCGAGCACCCTCCCGCCGATGCCAGGCTGGTCGTGGCGCGGCGCGCCTTCCCGACGGGCGCACTCGGCTACTGGGTGCGACTGCTCGCGGATGGGGGGTTGGTGGCGCTGCTCACCGCCACCTCGCCCCGCCGTCTGCCGCCACCCGAAGGAGGCGAGCCTTTGACCGGCACCAATCCGCTGGCGATCGCGGTCCCCTCGTCGGAGGGCGATCCGGTGGTGGTCGACGTCTCGATGGGCGCGGTCACGCACGGCGACGTCCTCGCGGGCACGGCACGGCCGGAGGACCTGGTGCCCTTCGGCGGCGCCTCGGCACACAAAGCGTTTGCACTTGCCGTCGGGCTGCAGCTCGTGGTCGACGCTCTCGCCGGCGAGGAGCACGGCGCTGTCCTGTTCGTGGCTCGACCCGAGCACGATCCTGTGCCCGCCTTCCGGGCCCTCGCCGCAGGAGTCAGGCTCCCCGGCGACGGGGTACAGTCTCCTCGTCAGACGACACGTCAGCGAGAGGAGGACACGTGGACAAGTCGTGGTGGATCGTGATCGCGATCGTGCTCGCGCTGCTTCTTCTGCTCGCCCTCCGGAGGCTGGGTGCACCTTCGTCTCCAGGGGCCGAGACTGCCCCGTCTCCGGCCGATCACGATCACTCGAACCGGGTCTAGGCAGCCCCGCCAGATCCGCCTGCAGCAGGGTCGGCCGGCGGCGCATGGCGACTGGCACGCCTCAGGATTGCCTCCGGAGCTCCGCCAGCACGAGCGCGTCGACCCGCTGGTCGCCGTGGACACGTTCCTCCAGGTTCTCGACGCCGGCCCAATCCGCGAGCGTCGGGTAACCGAGCCTGCCGAGCCTCTCGTCGAGCTCGGCGCGCAGGTCGCCGTCGACCTCTATCCATTCCGTCGTCTTCCCGAAGAGCAGCTCGTGAATAGCGTGCAGCCGGCGCAGCTCTGTCAGCGGTTCGACGTGGTCGTCCACGCGCAGGTCGACGAGCGTGTCCGAGAGTCCCGCATAGCCTCCGTCCCGCTCCACCACCAGTAACGCCGCCGACTGCTGGCCGCGGCTGTCGCCGCCCGCAGCCTGGGCGGCATCCAGGCAGTCGAGCAACCTCTCAGCCAGCGATGCACCCGACTGGCGGAGGTACGTCTCGGCGAGTGCATCGACCGTCTCCGCCGAGACCAGGATGTTCCCCTGCGCCGCGAAGCAGTGCCCGGTGCGCCCTCCCGCCCACGCGTGGCAATCAACACCGGTGTACGAGGCCGCGCCTCCGGCGCCGTCGACGACGCCGAGCTGACGGATCGCGCGGTCGTCGTCGCCGGAGGTGAGGCGCGCGACGACGTCGTCCGCGGCCAGGCCTTCGCGTAGCAGCGCGAGACCGTCCGGCCCGTAGCGCGGATTCGCGTAGGCCTGGGTGGCGATCGCGCCGACCCGCGGCGCCGCCCATGGGACGACCGAGCCGACGGCAAGGAACTTCGACTGGGTTGCGACACCCCATTGGCCCGTGTCCAGATCGCAGGCGCAGATCGAGTAGGTGGCGACGGGCGGCTGCCTCATCCGAGGCAGCCTACGCGCTCAGAAGGGAAGGACGGCGGCGGCGTCGCGGGCCAGATCGACCATCGGCTGCACCGCGAAGAACGACCCGACGACAACGACGACGCAGATGAGCGCCGCGGCCCCGAGGGCGCGTTCCGGAGGCGGTGAGCCACCCGCGACCGCGGGCACGCCGGGGGCGGAGGGCGCCGCGCCCGGACGCATGTACATGGCTCGGACGAGCCCGAGGTAGTACGCGATGCTGACTGCGGTTGCGACCACCCCGACCACCACGATCCACCATTCGCCCGCCTCGAACGCGGCGGCGAAGACGTAGAACTTGCCGAGGAAGCCTCCGGTGAGCGGGAAGCCGGCGAAGCCGAGCATGAAGATCCACATCGCGGCGCCCAGAAGCGGCCGCTCCCAGCCGAAACCTGCGAACGTGTCCACCGTCACCTGCCGGCCGAGCTCGCGCTCCCGGGCGGCGACCACGGCGAACGCGCCGAGCGAGGCTGCTGCGTACGGGACCAGGAAGTAGAGGAGTGCCTTGGCGCCGGTCTCGTTGTTGGCAAGGATCGCGATCAGCATGAACCCGGCCTGCGACACAGACGAGTAGGCGAGCATGCGCTTCACGTCCTTCTGGGCCAGCGCCGCCAGGTTGCCGACCGCGAGCGACAGGCACACGAGCACTGCCAGTACCACCGTCCAGATCTCTGCCTGCTCGGGGAAGGAGGTGACCAGCAGCCGCAGGGTGACGACGACGGCAGCGATCTTGGTCGTGGCGGACATGAAGGCGGTGACCGAGGTGGGCGCGCCCTGGTAGACGTCCGGCGTCCACATGTGGAAGGGGGCGGCCGAGGCCTTGAAGCCGAGACCGACGAGCAACATGGCCAGGCCGCCGACGAACAGCGGGTCGTCGGCCGCTCCGGCGAGACGGATCTCCTCGAAGGAAAGGGTGCCAGTGGCGCCGTACACCAGCGCGCACCCGAAGAGCAGGATCGCCGAGCCGAAGGCGCCGACGATCAGGTACTTGAGCCCGGCCTCGAGCGAGCGCTTCCGATGCGTGTCCATCGCGCAGAGGATGTAGAGCGGGATCGAGAACCACTCGAGCCCGAGGAAGAGCGTCATCAGATTCGTGGCGGACACGAAGAAGAGCAGCCCGGCTCCGGCGGTGGCCAGGAGCGCGTAGAACTCCCCGACGTGGTCGCGCCTGCGGTCGCTCCAGGCGATCATCACCGCCACCGCGCCCGCTGCCGCGAGCACGATCTGCGTCAGGGCCGCCAGGCGATCCCTGGACATCGAGTCGGCGATCAGCGATGCCGCCTCGGGCGACCGGTCGTAGACGAGGACGGCGAGGCCGGCAGCGCCGACGAAGCCCGCGAAGGTGAAGATCCCGGCGAGATCTCGACGCGTCGAGGCCTCGCCGGTGACGGCGATGATCAGGCAGAGGCCCGCCGCCCCGAGCAGGGCAATGGACGGCGAGAGCGCAAGCCAGTCGACGTGCGGCGTGTCGATCATGCGCGCCCCTCGCCGGCGGCTCCCGCCCGGTGAAGCCGGGCTCCGCCGCCTGGCGACGCTCGCGGCACCGAGCTCTCCGGGCCCGTACAGGAAACCCAGGTTCTCTCCCTCCGGCCCGGCACCGCGAGCGCCGCCCGAGGAACGCGCATGTATCCCGCGGTCATCCTGGCTGCTCCTGCTCGTCGTTGGGCAGGCTGTTTCCGGTGACGAGCGCCGGCCAGGCCGAGAGCAGCACGAGCGCCACCACGAGGGGCAGCACGAACGAGAGCTCGCGGCGATCGAGATCCCCCGGCCGATCCGCGGCCACAGCCGTGCCGCGAGCGACGTGGAGCACGGCCGAGATCAGCCGCAAGCCGTACAGCGCGGCGAGCACGATCGCGAACGCGCCGACGGCGGCGTAGCCCCAGCCGACGTTGAAAATGGACGTGAGGATCGCGAACTCGCCGGTGAACGTGGCGGCACCCGGCACGGCCAGCACGATCATGCCGACGACCATGACCACGGTGGCGAGGAGCGGCCGGCCCTTGGCCATCCCGCCGAGGGCGCTCAGCTCGTCGGTTCCGGCGCGCTGGATGAGGATGCCGGCGAGCAGGAACATGGCGGAGGAGACGAGCCCGTGGTTGACGGCTTGGAGTGCACCGCCCGTGGCGCCGATGAAGTTGACGGACAGCATCCCGATCGTGATCAGGCCCATCTGCGCCATCGACGAGTAGGCGACGACGCTGCGGATGTTGGGCTGGCGGAAGGCGAGCAGCGAGCCGTACAGGAGGGTGAGCGCAGCAAGCACGAGCACGATGTGCCCCGTCGTCGTCAGGCGCTGGCCGGTCTCGTCGATCGTGTAGATCACCTGCGGAAAGCGGAGCGCGCAGATCGAGAAGAATCCGACGGCCGCCGCCTTGGAGACCACGCCGGAGAGCACGGCCGCCACCTCGGGCGGCGCCTCCGTGTAGGCGGTGCGCATCCAGCCGTGGAAGGGGAGAAGGGGAGCCTTGACGGCAAAGGCGGCGGCGAAGCCCAGGAAGATGAGATCGTTGTCGCTCGTCACGGTGCCGGGGAAGTCGAGCGCGAAGGAGCCCGTGGTCACCCCGAACGCGATCACGGCCGCGAGCATCAGCAGCGATCCCGCCATCGTGTACAGGACGAACATCAGCGTCGCCCGGCCGCGATTCGGGCCACCCCAGACGCCGACGAGGATGTACAGCGGGATCAGCATCGCCTCGAAGAAGACGTAGAAGAGCAGGAGATCTTGGGCGGCGAAGACGCCGACAACGGCCCCGAGCGTGAACAGCATCAGCCCGAAGTAGGCGCGCGGTCGGTCACGTCCGACCCATACGCCGAAGGAGATGGCGCACACGAAGACGAGAATCGCCATCCCGGTGAGCCAGTACTGGAAGCCGTGGAAGCCGACCGCATAGGAGGCGCCGATCTCCCTGAACCACTCCCACGTCGTTCCCAGCTGGGGGTCGACGACGTCCCAGGACCGGAGACGGACGCTGAGATCGCTGAGCCCTGCGCCGCGGGTGATCTCGAGCAGGCCGACGAGCCAGAACACCCCTTCGGCGAGGAGCACGATCGAGGTGAGCGCGATCGTGTTCGCGCGCGACAGCGGCAGCAGCCAGACGAGCAGGCCGCCGACGAGCGGGATCAGGATCAGCAGGGTGGCGGCCATCGCTTAGTGCCCCCTCCCACGAAGTTGCGCCCGAAACGGCTGTCGCGCGGCCTTGGGGATCACGGGCATGGCTGCGTGAGCGGCCAGACCCGTACGGCAAGCAGCTGCTGCGAGCCGCTGCACTAGCGCACCACCAGGAAGACGACCAGGAGCACCCCGAGCGCCGCCGCCATCACGAACGCGTACTGGCGGAGGTTGCCGGTTTGCACGCGGGCGGTCTCGCCGGCCCCGCGTGTGAAGACCGTGGCGATCCGGTCGAGCGAACCGATCACGAACGGCTGCTCGAAGCGGTCGCGCAGGGTCGCCGCCAGCAGTTGCCCCGTGCGCGCGAACAGGGCGTTGTAGACCTCGTCGAAGTAGAACTTGTGCTCGAGTACGCGGTGCACGACGCCCCCTTCAGGTACGAGCTCGCGACCCGCGCCGAAGCGGTTCCAGGCGTAGAACGCCCCGACCAGGCCGAGCGCAACCGCAACCGCGCTGATCAGATAGTCCTGGCCGGCCGTCGCCTCCACCAGCGGGTGCGCAACCTCCTCGACCCAGTGCGTGAACGGATGCCAGACGCCTGGGATCACGAGCAGACCGCCGACGGCGGAGAGCACGGCGAGCACGGCGACGGGGATCGTCATCGAGCGGGGGCCCTCGCCGTGGTGATGATGGGCATGCGTGGCCGCGTCCTCCGGCCCGTGGCCATGGTCGCCGTGGGCGGCGCCGGCATGATCGAGCACAAGACCCGACGGCTCGCCGTGGAAGACGACGAGATACAGGCGGAGCGAGTACAGACCGGTGAGCAGGGCCCCCACGAGGCCCGCCACGAGCACGAGCCCGCCGACCACGGAGTCGGAGGCGTAGGCCGCGGCGAGGATGCCGTCCTTCGACCAGAAGCCGGCCAGCGGTGGGATACCGACGAGCGCGAGCGACCCGATCAGGAACACCGCGTGCGTGAACGGCATGTACTTCTTGAGACCGCCCATCCGCCGGATGTCCTGCTCTCCGGCGAGATGGTGGATGACGAGGCCCGCCGCGAGGAAGAGCAGCGCCTTGAAGAAGGCATGGGTGACGAGGTGGAACATCGCCGAGCCGTAGGCGCCGACCCCTGCCGCGAGGAACATGTAGCCGATCTGGCTCATCGTCGAGTACGCGATCACGCGCTTGATGTCCCATTGGACGAGCGCGACGAAGCCGGCCACCAGCAGCGTCACCGCGCCGGTCACGGCGACGACCGCCTGGATGTCGGGAACGGCCTCGAAGATCGGGTGCGTGCGGCACACCAGGTACACACCTGCGGTGACCATCGTCGCAGCGTGGATCAGGGCGGACACCGGAGTCGGTCCCTCCATCGCGTCCGGGAGCCACGTGTGGAACGGCACCTGGGCGGACTTGGCGACCGCGCCGCCGAGCAGCCCGAGCGCGATCAGGCCGATCACCGTGTTCGAGAGCGCCCCCTCCGTGCCGACCGCCTCGAAGGCGCCCTCGAAGGAGAGGGTGCCCGTCCGCGTGAAGAGCAGGATCAGCCCCAGCGCGAGCAGGGCGTCGCCCACCGCGTTCACGATGAACGCCTTCTTGGCCGCGGCGACCGCCTCGGGTCGCTGGTGGTAGAAGCCGATCAGCAGATAGGAGGCGAGGCCGACGAGGCCCCAGCCGACGAGCAGCAGCAGCAGGTTGCCGGCCTGCACGAGCAGCAGCATCGAGAAGACGAAGAGCGCCATGTAGGCGAAGAAGCGGCGCTCCTCGTCCTCGCCTGCCATGTAGCCCATCGAGTACCAGACGATCAGCCCGCCGACGCCGGTGACGACGAGCATCATCACGAGCGAGAGCGGGTCGACGAGGATCTCGAAGCCGACTTCGAGCGGCCCGGCCAGGAGCCACGTGAACGCTGTCGAGAGGTGCTCGCGGTTGTCGGGCTCCTCCGCCCAGGTGCGGATCAAGGAATCGACGGCACCGGCGAAGCCGACGAACACCGAGAGCGTGGCGATCCAGCCTGCCGCGCGTCGCGTGATGCGCGTCCCCGCGAGCAGGATTGCGAGGAACCCCGCGAGCGGAGCGAGCAGGCAGACCCAGGCGCCGTAGACCGGCATCAGCCGCGGAGCTCCTGGAAGAGGTCGACGTCGAGGTCGAGCCTCTTGCGCGAGACGGCGACGATCAGCCCGAGACCCACGCAGACCTCGGCGGCGGCGACGGCCATCACGGACAGCGCGAAGATCTGTCCGTCACCCTCGCCAAACAGGCGCGAGAAGCCGACGAGAGCGAGGTTGCCGGCGTTGAGCATCAGTTCCAGCGAGAGCAGCACGATCAGCGGGCTGCGGCGCAGGATCACGCCGAGCGTCCCGGTCGTGAAGAGGATCGCCGAGACGGCGAAGTACCAGGGGAGATCAGGGCCGAGCACCGGTTAGACCTCCACTGCCGGTTCGTCCTCCTGGGAGGTCTTGATGCCGAGCACGACGCCACCGACGGCGGCCGCCAGCAACACGATCGAGGTGATCTCGAAGGCGAGCAGGTGGTCGGTGAGGAAGAGCCGGCCGACCTCCGCCGGGCTGCCGAAGGAGTCGGCGATCGCCGCCTCGTTCGTCAACCGGTCGCCCGCCTTCAGCATCAGCGCGACGATCACCTCGGCCAGGAGCGCCCCGGCGGTGACGATGCCCGCGTAGCGCATCGTGCGGGAGCCTCCGGCCCACGGCGCGTCGGCGCGGCCACCGAGGTATGCGATCACGAACAGGAACATCACCATCACGGCGCCGGCGTAGACGAGCACCTGCGCGGCCGCCACGAACTCCGCGGCTGCGAGCAGGTAGAGCACGGCGAGCGAGGCCAGGTTCGCGATAAGCGCCAGCGCGGAGTAGAAGGGGTTGGAGAAGCTGATCACGGCGACTGCGGAGCCGATGCAGGCCGCCGCGGCGACGATCCAGATCGCCCAGACGAGGACGTTCCCCATCAGCTCGAGCTCTTGTAGGCGGGGACGGGGGTGTCGTACAGATCGGGGTCTTGCACCGGTACGAGCTTGATCGGCGTGTCGAGGAGCATCTCCTTCGTGTAGATCAGGTCGTCGCGCGAGTACTCGGCCAGCTCGAACTCGTTGCCCAGCGTGATCGCGTCGAAGGGGCAGGCGAGCTCGCAGTACCCGCAGAAGATGCAGCGGCTCATGTTGATCTCGTAGATGCGTGCGTAGCGCTCTCCTGCGGAGACGCGGTTCTCCGCGGTGTTCTCGGCGGGCACGACCCGGATGCAGTCCGAGGGGCAGGCGGCGGCGCACAGCGAGCAGCCGACGCACTTCTCGAGCCCGTTCTCGTGCAGGTGCAGGCGATGCCTGCCGCGGAAGCGCGGGTACACGGCCCGTTTGAACTCCGGGTATTCCTGCGTGATGGGCTTCTTGAAGATGTGCTTGAAGGTGACTCCGAAGCCCTTGAGTGTCGAGAACGGTTGCGGCATGGCGTTTAGAGCACTCTTCCTACACCGCCACGACGACGATCGCCGTGACAACCGCGTTGATCGTGGCCACGGGCAGGAGCACCTTCCAGCCGAAGCGCATCAGCTGGTCGTAGCGGAGCCGGGGCACGGTGGTGCGGATCCAGATGAAGACGAAGAGCAGGAGCACGAGCTTGATCAGGAACCAGACGGGTCCCGAGAGCTCCCAGAACCAGTGCGGGCCGTGCCAGCCGCCGAGGAAGAGCGTGATTGCGAGACCCGAGAGCGTGATCAGGTTGATGTACTCGGCCAGCGAGAAGAGACCGAAGCGCATGCCGCCGTACTCCGTGTGGTAGCCGGCCACGAGCTCCTGCTCGGCCTCGGGGAGGTCGAACGGCGCGCGCGCCGTCTCGGCGAGCCCCGCCAGGAAGAAGACGAGGAAGCCGACGAACTGCGGGATGATGTACCAGAGGTCACGGTCCTGGGCGGCCACGATCTCGGGAAGCGACAGCGACTCGGCCATGATCACCACCCCGAGCACGGACAGCGCGAGCGACACCTCGTAGGAGACGAGCTGTGCGCACGTCCGCATCGAGCCGAGCAGCGAGAACTTGGAGTCGGAGGCCCAGCCGCCGACGATGAACCCGTACACGCCGAGCGAGCCGATTGCGAACATCAGGATCAGCGCGATCGGCACGTCGGCCACGTAGCCGGTGACGGTGTAGCCGCCGATCTCCCAGCCGGGGCCCCACGGGATCACGGCGAAGGTCGCGAGCGCGGTTGCCGAGGCGATCCACGGCGAGAGCAGATAGAGGCCGCGGATCGCGTCCGCTGGTGCAAAGCTCTCTTTGAAGAGGAGCTTGATCAGGTCGGCGAAAGGCTGCAGCACTCCTCGCGGGCCGGCACGGTTCGGGCCGTAGCGGAGCTGCATCCGCGCCATCACCTTGCGCTCGGCCAGAGTCAGGTACGAGAAGACGAGCATCATCAGGTTGATGATCACGAAGGCCTTGATCAGGCTGATCCACCACTCCTCACGCACGGCAGCTCCGAGCAGGCCAATCACGCGAGTACCTCGCCGGCCATGGGTCCCACCCGGCGAAGCCGGCCTCCGCCCTCGCCTGACGACGCTCGTGGCAGGGGCGTGAATCGGGACGTCGACACATGGCGTCTCATCTCTTCACGACCTCCGCGGTCTGATGGAGGTCGGCGGCATGGTCGGTGGCGACACGGACGACGCCGGCCACCAATCTGCGGTTGACCTTGGCGCGGAGCTCGACCGAGGAGCCGTTCGAGCGCAGCGTCACGGGATCGCCGTTGGCGATGCCGCGCCGGTCGGCGTCGGCGGCCGCGAGCTCGGCAACCGCGGCGGGGCGCAGGAACTGGAGCTCCGGCACCCGCTCCACCTGCGGGCCCGAGAACAACGAGCGGTAACGGAGCACCCGCAACTCCGAACCACCAAGCCCGGGGGCTGAGCTACCAAGCCCGGGGACTGTCCCACGTTCTTCAGGGACTGTCCCCGCAAGGTGGGTTGCCCCGGCCGGCTCAGGCGTCGTATACGGAGCACGGGCCGGAAGCGGTGCCTGCTCGCCGAGTGCCGCAGCGTCGAAGCCGCCGTAGAGCGCAGCGGCCACTTCCGCGAACACTGCTGTCGGGTGCGGCGAGAGGGCGACCCCGAACCGCTCGGCGAGCCTTGCGATCCAGCCGAGCTCGTCGGGCACGGGTGGGATCACCGCGCGCCGGACGCGCTGCAGGCGCCCCTCGAGATTCTGGAGGGTGCCGTCGCGCTCGAGCATTGCCGTGGCAGGCAGCACGAGGTCGGCCCAGCCGACCGCAAGCTCGTGGAACATCGCGATCGCGATCACGTGGTCGGCGCGCTCGGCGAGGTCGCGGACTGCTGGATCGGCAGCAGCTTCGTCGCCGGAGACAACGAGCAGCCGGATGGGACCGGGATCGGCGTCGTCGGCGTCGTCGGCGGCGGCCCAGGCGGCCGCAACCGCACGACCGTTCGGTGTCGCCGGCAGGTGGAACGCGCCGCAACCGGGCTTGTCTTCGAAGCCGAGCGCGTGGGCGGCCTCGGCGAGGCGGGCCCCACCGCCTCCACCCGGCCCACACCAGATCAGCATCGCCCGCTCGGATGCACGCAATGCCTTGCCGAGCTCGCTCTTCCCTTGGCTCAGCTCGGCCAGCGCGGCAGCAGCGCCTCCCGGCACCGTCTGGACTTCGCCGCTCGGGCCGAGGCGAACGACGCGAGCGCCGTTGCGGCGTGCCTGGCGCACCCAGAGATCGACGATCGGTGCGCGGTCGACGATGTCGTCGTCCCCGACGATGACCACCAACTCGGCGGCGGCGATCGCGGAAAGCGGAGCGCGAAACGCCTCGAGCGACTGCGATGTCGACTCCGGCAGGACCGCGCCGTGGGCGTCGAGACCGGTCCGCATCAGCCGTGCGAGCCCGTAGGCCTGCTCGATCGTCTCCGATCCGGAGAGCGCGGTCACGATGTGGCCGCGGGCGCCGGACAGCAGCTCTTCGGCTCTCGCCAGCGCAGCATCCCAGGAGACCGGCTCGAGGCCGTTGGCGCCGCGGACGAGCGGCTCCGTGATGCGGTCCTCGCTTGTCAGGTGCGGTGCGGCAAAGCGTCCTTTGTCGCAGATCCAGCCGCCGTCGATCTCCGGATGGTTGCGGGACAGGATGCGCTGCACCTTGCCCTCGCGAATAGTGGCGTTCGTGTTGCAGCCGACCGGGCAGTGGCCACAGACGGTGGGCACGTTCTGGATTTCCCACGGACGGGCCTGAAAGCGGTACTGCGTGGAGGTGAGCGCACCGACCGGGCAGAGCTCGACCACGTTGCCGGAGAACGGCGCTGCGTACGGGTCGTCGGCGAAGGTGGCGATCTCGGTGAACGCGCCGCGGTTTCGTGCGATCAGCTGGCCGTCCTCGGCCACGTCGCTCGAGAATCGCGTGCAGCGGAAGCAGAGGATGCATCGCTCGCGATCGAGCGCGATCAACGGCGAGATCGGGATCGGCTTCTCGAAGGTCATCTTCGGGAAGGTCATGCGCGTGTTGCCGGGCCCGTAGCGGAAGGTGAGGTCTTGCAGCGGGCACTCGCCGCCCTTGTCGCAGACGGGGCAGTCGAGCGGATGGTTGACCAGGATGAACTCCAGCGTCGAGCTCTGTCCCTCCCGTGCGCTGTCCGAGGTGGCGGCCGTGCGGACGACCATCCCCTCCTGCGCTCCGAGCGTGCAGCCCGCCTGGAGCTTGGGCAGCCCCTCCACCTCCACGAGGCACATGCGGCACGCGCCGACCGGCGGCCCGAGACGCGGCTCGTAGCAGAAGACGGGAATCTCGATCCCGGCAGCCGCGGCCGTCTCCACGAGTGGAGCACCCTTCGCGGCCTGAACCTGCCGGCCGTCGATCGTGAGCGTGACCAGCTGCGGCGTGCTCACGCGTGCCCCTCGCCGCCGACGGCTCCCGTCCGAGGAATCCGCGTGAACCGTGGGGCTGAGTCAGGGCGTCTCATGAGACCACCTCGAGGTGGTGGTGGATGCGGTGGGCCAGGCCGTGCTCGACGATGTGCCTGGCGTGCATCGACACCGGAGCGAGCAGCCCGTCGAGGGAAGAGCCGCCGCGGAGCGGGCACGCGCCCTCGCGGATGTGCGCGACGAACTCGTCGCGGAACTTCGCCACGTGACTGGCGATGATCATCGCAGCGCTGTCCCCGAGCGGGCACAGGCAGGTGCCGTTGATGCGGTCGCCGACGTCGAGCAGGAGGTCGAGGTCGCGGAGCTCGCCGCGCCCGTCCTCGATCTTTTGCAGGATCTGCGTCAGCCAGCGGGTGCCCACGCGGCAGGGCGTGCACTTGCCGCAGGACTCGTGCTCGTAGAACTGGTTGAGGCGCAGGCTCATCTGCACCATGCAACAGCGGTCGTCGAGGACGATCACGGCGGCCGAGCCGAGGGCAGTGCCCAGCGAGGTCAGCGAGTCGAAGTCGAGGGTCGCGCTCTCCGCCTCTGCCGCGGTCAGGATCGGGGTGGAGGAGCCGCCCGGGATCACGGCCTTGAGCGTCCGCCCCTCGGGGAAGCCGCCGCCCAACTCGTAGATCAGGTCTCTGAGCGGGAAACCGTGCGACAGCTCGTAGTTTCCGCCTTTCACGACATTCCCCGAGAGCGAGAACACCCGGGTGCCGGTGGAGTTCTCCACGCCGAGCTTCGCGTACCCGGCGCCGCCGAGCTCGAGCACCGTGGTCGCGGTGGTGATCGACTCGACGTTGTTGACCGCGGTGGGTGAGCTGTAGAGACCGGCGACGGCGGGGAAGGGCGGCTTTGTGCGCGGCTGCCCGCGGCGGCCCTCGAGTGACTCGAGAAGCGCTGTCTCCTCGCCGCAGATGTAGGCGCCTGCCCCGCGATGGAGGACGATCGCGACGTCCCCGGTCACTCCCTTCGCCCGCAACTGGTCGAGCGCAGCTGCCAGCACCTCGTACTCGCGCTCGTACTCGCCGCGGATGTAGATGAAAACGTGCTTGGCGTGGATCGCGTGCGCCGCGATCAGGCAACCTTCCAGGAAGCGGAAGGGCACGCGCAGCATGATCTCGCGATCCTTGAAGGTGCCGGGCTCCGACTCGTCGGCATTGACCACCAGGTAGTGCGGTCGCGGATTCTGCTCGGGCTTCGGCACGAAGCTCCATTTGCGGCCGGTGGGGAAGAAGGCACCCCCGCGGCCTTTGAGGCCAGACGTGCTGAGCTCCTCGATCACCTCGTCCGGCGCCATCGCGCGCGCCTTGGCCAGCGCCTTGAGGCCACCGCTTCGCTCGTAGTCGGAGAGCTCGGTGACAGCCCCGCCGTCGGTGCCGGCGAAGACCAGCTCAGGCGGGCTCATACCGGCCCCCAGAGCCGGAAACCGCCCGCGCGGGCTCCGGCTCGGGAAAGCGCCTGAAGCAGGCGACCTGTAGGGCGCGCCGCGGGGCGGTTCGCCGACACAGGGTGGCCGGTCACGCGCGGAGCTCCTCGACCAGCGCCGGCACCTGCTCGGCCTTCACGTTCAGCGTGTGCCGGTTGTCGATCGCGACGACGGTGGCCCAGCCGCAGCCGCCGAGGCACTCGACGGCACGCAGGCCGAAGGCGCCGTCCTCGGTGACGCCCCCAGCCTCCACCCCGAGCTCTCGCTCGAACGCCTCGACGACCTCCTGCGCTCCGCACACGGCGCAGGAGAGGTTGGTGCACACCTCGATCAGCGTCTCGCCGACGGGCTCCAGACGGAACATGTCGTAGAAGGAGGCGATCGAGAGGCAGCGCGCCGGAGTCACCTCGAGAGCCTCGGCGACCTGCCGGAAGGTCTGCTCCGAGAGCCAGCCGCCGTTCTCGGCCTGCGCGAGCTGGAGCGCCGGCATGATGGCCGAGCCGTCGTCCGGGTAGAGGGCACGGAGCTCCTGGATGCGCTCATGGAGAGGGCCGATCACCGGTCGACGTCTCCCATCACCGGGTCCAACGAGGCGGCAACGGCCACGAGATCGGCGATCAGGCAGTCCTGCACGCACGTGGCCGTCGCCTGCAGCGCTGCAAAGCTCGGTGCGCGGAACTTGACGCGCCACGGCTTCGGCCCGCCGTCCGAGACGAGGTAGCAGCCGCATTCGCCGCGCGCGGACTCGATCGCCGTGTAGACCTCGCCCTCCGGAACCATGAAGCCCTCGGTGACGATCTTGAAATGATGGATCAGCGACTCCATCGAGGTGTGGAGCTCCTCGCGCGGAGGTAGCACGACCTTGCGGTCGTCGGCGATCCACGGTCCGCCCCGGAGCTCCTCGAGCCGGTCGAGGCACTGGGCGACGATGCGGGCGGACTGCCGCATCTCGTCCATGTGCACCTTGTAGCGGTCGTAGACGTCACCGGCGTGGTAGACCGGCACGTCGAAGTCGACCTCGTCGTAGAAGAGGTACGGCAGGTTGCGGCGCAGGTCCCAGTCGATTCCGGAGGCGCGCAGCATCGGGCCGGACTGGCCGAGCGCTATCGCGTCGTCCGCGGAGAGCAGCCCGATGCCCTTCGTGCGCTCGAGCCAGATCTGGTTGCGGTCGAGCAACCCCTCGTAGTCGTCGATGGCGTGGGGCATGCGCCTTGCTGCGGCGCGCGCCTGCGCGTAGAAGCCTTCGGGGATGTCCTCCGCGAGCCCGCCGATCTGGAAGTACCGCGTGTGCATGCGCACACCGGTGACCATCTCGAACAGGTCGAGGATCATGTCGCGCTCGCGGAAGGCGTACCAGAACATCGAGATCGCGCCGACCTCGAGCGCCGACGTGCCGAGCCACACGAGATGCGAGTGGATGCGGTTGAGCTCGGAGAGGCACATGCGCATCCACTGCGCCCTGGCCGGCACTTCGATCCCGAGCAGCTTCTCCACGGCGAGCACGAAGACGAGCTCGTTCGCCTGGAAGGAGAGGTAGTCGATCCGCGCCGGATACGTGACTCCCTTCCAGTACGTCTTGGACTCCATCGTCTTCTCGAAGCCGGTATGCAGGTAGCCGATCACCGCACGGATGCCGACCACCTCCTCGCCGGAAAGGTCGACGATCAGCCGCAGCACGCCGTGGGTCGACGGGTGGTTCGGCCCGAAGTTGACCGTGAGCACGTCGTCCAGCGCGACCTTCGTAGGGTCGATCTCGAGGATCGTGGGACACGGCGAAGGGATCCGCGTACCCTCGTACAGCTTTGTGACGGGGAGGACGGTCATGCGTCGCCCGAGAACCGCACGGGCTCGCCGCCGAGCGGATAGTCCTTGCGCAGAGGGTGGCCCTCCCAGTCCTCCGGCATCAGGATGCGGACGAGATTGGGATGGCCCTCGAAGGGGATGCCGAACATGTCATGGGCCTCGCGCTCGTACCAGTCGGCCGCCGGCCAGACCGGCACCACCGAGGCCACGCTCTCGCCGTCCTCGAGCCACACCTGCACCCGCACACGTCGCGCGTCGTCGGCGAGCGAGAGCAGGTGGTAGCTCACCGAGAAGCGCCTGGGCTTGGGCGCCGGAACGTGAGCAAACCCCTGAGAACCCGGGGCGAAGATGTCGCGGCCGCCCTTCGTCCCGATGTAGCCGGCCACGCCCTTCTCTCCGTAGCCGAGGTAGTCGGCAGGAGAGATGTCGACGAGCTGGTTGAAGCTCTCGGCGTCACGGAGATGCGTGCACGCCTCGACGAGGCGAGCGGGATCGACGACCAGAGTCGTCTCACCGTAGCTCTCGCGTTTCTCGACGAGCCCTGGCACGCCCTCGTACGCCATTACTCCGCCACCCCGCGGATCTCATAGGCGGGCGGCACCCCCGCCTTGATCTTCTCGTGCAGTCGCACGATCCCCTCGATCAGCGCCTCGGGCCGCGGGGGGCATCCCGGCACGTGGATGTCGACCGGCACGATCTTGTCCACGCCCTGGAGCACCGTGTAGTTGTTGAACATCCCGCCCGAGCTGGCGCAGGCCCCCATCGCGATCACCCATTTCGGCTCCAGCATCTGGTCGTACACCTGGCGCAACGGCGGCGCCATCTTGTGCGTGACGCGGCCGGAGATGATCAGGAGGTCGGCCTGCCGTGGGGACGAGGAGAACCTCTCCATCCCGAAGCGGGCGATGTCATAGCGGGAGGAGACGATCGACATCATCTCGATCGCACAGCAGGCGAGCCCGAACGTGTCGGGCCACATCGAGTGGCTCTGCGCCCAACCGACGGCCTTCTCCACCGTCGTCATCAGGAGGGCGTCCTCGATCCGCTCGATCTCCTCCTCGAACACGCCTGGGCCTCTGCGCCCGTCGAGCACACGCTCGCTGCGAAGGCCGGCGTTCGCAAGTGGCCGGTCGGCGATCATCGGCAGGTCCCGCTTCACCATTCGAGCGCCCCCTTCTTCCACACGTACACGTACGCGACGGCGAGGATGGCCACGAACACGAGGAACTCGACCAGTCCGAACCAGCCGAGCGCGTTCAGCTGCACCGCCAGCGGGTACAGGAAGACGATCTCGATGTCGAAGAGGATGAAGAGCATCGCCGTCAGGTAGAAGCTCACGGTGAAGCGGCGTCGCTGGTCGGGCGAGCCCTCCGAGACACCCGACTCGAAGGGGATCATGCGCTGCCTCGTCCGGGTGCGCGGCCGGCCTGGCAATACGAAGGAAAGACCGATCATGGTCGCCGGGATGACCGCGGCGAACAGCGTGTAGAACAGGATCGGAAGCCAGTTGGACAGCACTGCGTACCGCGGCGGAAGCTACCACCTTCCCCGGCACTCACGACCAGGGAACCAAAGGCTTGATGTGGGTTATCGACATTGCCGGATGCGCGACTGGGCACGTCGGATCGCGCACGTCGGCGTCACTACCAAGGCCTCCAGCCTTGCCGGCGCCACCGCCAGACGCGTTCCTCGGCCCAGACACGCCCCGACAGCGCCACTAACCCACATCAAGCCTTCTGCCGATAACGGTTTGTGCGATGCCGTTTTCTCCGGACTGGCCGGAGACGTCGTGTCCGCTACGATGCGAGGTATGGAGATTCTCGAGCAGCCCACCGATATCGCGATCACGCTCACGCCGCTGGCCGCGGTGAAGGTTAAGGAGCTCCTCGCCGAGGAGCCGGACGGCGACACCATGGTGTTGCGTGTGGCGATCCAGGGAGGCGGCTGCTCGGGCTTCCAGTACGGCCTCGGCTTCGACACCTCACCCGTCGAGGGCGATATCGAGGTCGAGCTCGAGGGCGTGCAGGTCGTCGTCGATCCTTTCAGCGCTCCGTACCTGCGCGGCGCCACGATCGACTACCTGAACACGATCTCGGAGTCCGGGTTCAAGATCGACAACCCGAACGCCGTCTCCAGCTGCGGCTGCGGCCACTCCTTCCAGGTGGACGAGGGCGAGGAACTGCCCGAAGGCACCCAGGTAGGCGGCTGCGGCTCCGGCTGTTCGCACTGAACGACCGCACACGAAACGGAAACTGACCCCTGGCGCGGGTCGTCCGCGGGCGGTTCCATTGCGCACGGGGCGTACGTAGGATCGGCGGCGTGACGTTCCGTGTCGCCATCGTCGGCTCCGGACCCGCCGGGTTCTACGCGGCTGACAAGCTCCTGACGGCCGACCCGCCGGCCGAGGTTGACATGATCGAGCGTCTGCCGACGCCGTGGGGGCTCGTACGGCTCGGTGTCGCGCCCGATCACCCGAACATCAAGGCGGTCTCGAGGGTGTTCGAGAAGATCGCGAACAGGCCTGGGTATCGCTTCCTGGGCAACGTGGAGGTCGGTCGCGACGTCAGCCACGCGGAGCTGGCCGAGCGCTACCACGCGGTCGTCTACGCCGTTGGCGCGCAGACCGACCGCCGCCTCGGGATCGAGGGCGAGGATCTGCCTGGGTCATGGCCTGCCACCGCGTTCGTCGCCTGGTACAACGGCCATCCGGACTTCCAGGGCATCCCATTCGATCTCGACTGCAAACGGGCCGTTGTGATCGGCAACGGCAACGTCGCCGTCGACGTGGCCCGCATGCTGGCTCTGTCAGAGGCGGAGATCCGGGCGACCGATACCACGGACGCCGCGATCGAGGCCATTCTTGCCTCCCCGCTCGAGGAGATCCTCGTGCTCGGTAGGCGTGGACCGGTGCAGGCCGCGTTCACGAATCCCGAGCTCGTCGAGCTGACGGAGCTCGAGGAAGCTGACCTCCTGATCGATCCCGCCGACCTGGAGCTGGACGCAGCGAGCGAGGCCGCGCTCCACGACGATGCGATGGCGCGGAGAAACGTCGACGTCATGCGCGAGGTCGTGGGCCGCGATCCCGTGGGAAAGCGTCGCGCCGTGCGCCTGCGCTTTCTCGTCTCACCCGTTGCCATCAGCGGGAAGGGACGGGTCGAGGGCATCGAGATCGTGCGGAATCGGCTCGTGGCCCGTGAGGACGGATCGCTCGCCGCCGAGCCGACCGGTGAGCGCGAGACGATCCCATGCGGGGTCGTCTTCCGCAGCGTCGGCTACCTCGGCGTTCCCATCGAAGGAGCACCCTTCGACGAACGCCGCGGCGTGATGCCGAACGACGGCGGCCGCGTCCTCGACGCGACCGGAGTGCCGGTGCCCGGGGTCTACTGCGCCGGCTGGATCAAACGTGGCCCGAGTGGCGTCATCGGCACCAACAAGAAGGACGCGACGGAAACGGTGGAGCTCCTGCTGGCGGACGCCGCTGACGGAACCATCGGCGGGGGCGCGGCGGCGGGCATCGACGACCTCCTCGCGTCGCGCGACGTCGAGGTCGTCGACCAGGCAGGCTGGGAGCGAATCGACGCCGCCGAGCTCGCCGCCGGCGAACCGCAAGGACGCCCTCGCGTCAAGATCACCGGCTGGCGTGACCTGCTTGCCTGCGCCACCCGCGCAGCCGCGAGCCCGTAACCTCGCCCCAGACCTCGGAAAGACGCTTGCAGTGCAGTGTTGTAGGGGGCTGTCGACACTGTCCCTGGACGGCGGGAACCGTCGGGCGGTGGTCGGTACCGGGCTAGGATCGACTCCATGAGCGAACAACTGTGGGGCGGCGAGACCGACAAGGCGATCAACAACTTCCCGGTGTCGGGCGAGCCGATTCCGGTGTCCGTCGCGCACTGGTTGGGGCGCATCAAGGCGGCAGCGGCCCGTGCCAACGCCGATCTCGGCCTGCTCGATGTCGACATCGCGGCGCGCATCGCGGCGGCCGGCGACCGCGTGGCCGCGGGCGAGTTCGACGACCAGTTCCCGATCGACGTCTTCCAGACCGGATCCGGGACGAGCTCGAACATGAACGCGAACGAGGTGATCGCGAAGCTCGCCGGCGAGGGGATCCACGCCAACGACCATGTGAACATGGGGCAGTCCTCGAACGACGTATTCCCGTCCGCCGTGCACTGCGCCGCCCTCGACAGGGCTGTCAACGACCTCCTGCCGGCCCTCGACACGCTCGCCGCCTCGCTCGGCGCGAAGGCGCAGGCTTTCGACGGAATCGTCAAGTCCGGCCGCACGCATCTGATGGATGCCGTGCCCGTGACCCTCGGCCAGGAGTTCTCCGGCTACGCTGCTCAGGTCAGCCAGGGCGCAGCGCGTGTCCGCGACGCTCTCCCCCGCGCCGGCCAGCTTCCGCTCGGTGGCACCGCTACGGGCACAGGCCTCAACACGCATCCCGAGTTCGCGGCCAGGGTGCGAGGGCTCCTCGTGGCCGACACCGGGCTGCCGATCTCCGGCCCCGCCGACCCCTTCGAGGCGCAGGCCGCGCGCGACGGGCTCGTGGAGCTGTCAGGCGCGCTCAAGGTCGTCGCCGTCTCGCTCACGAAGATCGCCAACGACCTGCGGCTGATGGGCTCCGGCCCGCGCGCGGGTCTTTCCGAGCTCTTCCTGCCCGAGCTCCAGAAGGGCTCCTCGATCATGCCCGGCAAGGTCAACCCCGTCATCCCCGAGGTCGTCACCCAGGTCGCGGCGCAGGTGATCGGCAACGACGCTGCGATCACGATCGGGGGGATGAACGGCCACTTCGAGCTCAACGTGTACGTGCCCCTGATCGCCCGCAACTTGCTGCAGTCGATCGGCCTGCTCGCCAGCGCCTCCCGGATGCTCGCGGAGAAGTGCGTGGACGGGCTCGAGGCGAACGCGGAACAGAACGAGCGAAACGCCGAGCAGACGCTGTCAGCGGCGACCGCCCTCAATCCGTACATCGGATACGACAAGGCCTCGGACATCGTCAAGGCAGCCTCGAGGTCGGGCCGCTCTCTCCGTGACGTCGCGCGCGAGTTGGGTGTAGAGGAGAGCGTCCTCGATGAGGCGCTCGACTACCACGCGATGGCCAAGCCGCACGGCTGACGGTACTTCATCGGTGACGTATCACCGCCGGCGTCGAGCCTTGCAATTCTCATCCGTGGAGGCGTAGCATGCTCCGGCTGCGGAAGCGAATGCCCTGACGGGACCACAGACAGGATGGAGGGGGAAAGTGAGGGGATTCACACGCTTGGCGGCGTCCTCTTCGCGGTCTTCCGCGTTGTGGTGTCAGCGATCTCTCCCACACGGCGAGGGATTGCCACGCTACGCAGCGATCTCTACGATCTTGAGCGGCCGAACTGGCCGCCTGTGGGGAGGCGAACGGCACGTGCGAACGACGTCCCAGCGCCCGTTGTGGGAATCCCGCCTAAGGCT
Organism: Gaiella sp.; assembly: GCA_046160185.1. Lineage (GTDB taxonomy): Bacteria > Actinomycetota > Thermoleophilia > Gaiellales > Gaiellaceae > Gaiella. The sequence continues at coordinate 36,484 of JBJXGY010000066.1, forward strand.
GCCGTCGGACAACGACCGAGGAGGATCGGAATGAGGAGGGCACTTGCGAGGCTCGGCGTTGCCGTGCTCGCCACCGCTGCGTTGCTCGCAGTCTGGATGCCAGGAATTGCCCTGGCGGACGGCGGGAACGATCAGGACCACAGCTCGAAGCGCGAGAAGTTCTCGTTCTACGACAGCCGGGAGACGCCGGAGGCGCGGCGGACGCTGCGCGAACGCTCGCGCCGCGACGCCCGGTCGCCGAACGCCCGCCGGGACGAGCTGCGCGAGCAGCTCGGGAGCGAGGGTGTTGTCTCCATTGACCCGCTCACGTCGACCCCGCGGCACGTCGGCCGGCTCGACGACTTTCTGACGGGGCCGAGCAGCGCCCCGGCCGCGTCGATCGCGCTCGGCTGGGTCAAGGCCAACGGCGCCGCCCTCGGGCTCGACGCCGCAACGGTCGACGGGATGACGCTCAGGCGGGACTACGTCGACATCGAGGGGATCCATCACCTCTTCTTCGTGCAGACGGCGAACGGCGTTCCGGTCTTCGGGAACGGCCTCAAGGCCAACGTCACAGCCGACGGCCGGCTCGTCAACGTTCTCGGTTCGCCGGTCGCGGCGCCGAGTCTCGCCTCGACCAGCCCGACCCTCAGCGCATCGGGCGCGGCCGCCTCGGCCCGTCGTGACGTCGAGGCGGGTGCCGTGCCGTTCAAGGCGATCTCCGGCCAGGAGGTGACAAGGCCGACGGTCTTCGCGAACGGGGATCGTGCGGAGCTCGTTGCCTTCCAGACGGTCGGCGGCCTCCGGCTCGCGTGGCAGACCTACGTGTCCGGCAACACCGGCTCGTTCGTTCACGTGGTCGACGCTGCGAATGGGAGGGTTCTCTACCGCCGTAGTCTCGTCAATTACGCCGACGGCCTCGTGATCGAGAACTACCCGGGGGCTCCCTCCGGCGGCACGCAGGAGCAGAAGAGCATCAGCCGGCCCGGCTGGCTCACGTCATCGTCGACGCTTTCCGGAAACAACACCCACGTCTACGCGGACGTCGACGATTCCAACGACTCGACGAACGTCCTCGGGGAGACGGAGGAGATCGCTCCCTCCAGCGCGGGCGGCGATTATCTCTACGAGCTGCAGCGGTTCACGTTCCTCGGGGCGCTCAACACGATCTACGGCTGCGACGTCTGGGTCTGCACGTGGAACCCGTCGTTCGTCGGCGATCCCGTGAGCGGCGACCCCTCAGGGGATTTCAGCTACCAGGTGAACCAGAGCCAGAGCGGAACGCAGCTCTTCTACGCGATCAACAAGTTCCACGACCACGTGGCCGCGCCGCCGATCGGCTTCAACGAGGCTGCGGGGAACTTCCAGGTGCTCAACAGCTCGGGTCAGGGGCTGGGCGGTGACCCCGTCCTGGGCGAGGCGCTCGACGGCGCCAACACGTATGGGTTCGGCTTCCCCGATCCCAACCACACCGACAACGCGAACATGGCGACGCCACCCGACGGCTTCTCGCCGCGCATGCAGATGTTCCTCTGGCACGACACGACGGACGATTTCTTCAACGGTCCGGCGAACGACCCGTTCCTGCCCGCCGACGGCTCCAACGACGTCGGCATCGTCTATCACGAGTACACCCACGGGATCTCCAACCGGCTCGTTGTCGACGCCTTCGGCAACTCGACCCTCGGCAACATCCAGGCAGGGTCGATGGGCGAGGCCTGGAGTGACTGGTACGCGTTCGACCTCCTCGTCAAGGAGGGACACGCCGAGGACACCTCCGCCGACGGCGAGTTGCGCCTTGGCGACTACGTGGGCAAGGGTCAGGACCTGATCCGCACCCAGCCGCTCGACTGCTCGGTTGGCGCGACCTCGCCCAAGTGCCCGGGGACACCGGGTGCGGGGCCGGGTGGCTACACCTACGGAGACTTCGGCAAGATCATCGGCCGGCCCGAGGTGCACGCCGACGGCGAGATCTGGGCCTCCACGCTCTGGGATCTCCGAGACGCGATCGACACGCGGAAAGCCGAGAGCCTCGTCACCCGGGCGATGGAGCTGTCGCCGGCGAACCCGTCGTTCCTCGACATGCGCAACGCGATCCTGTTCGCCGATCTCTGTGTCAACGGCGGCCGCAACCGTGACGCGATCTGGCGCGTGTTCGCCAAGCGCGGCATGGGGTACTTCGCGGCCGCCGTCGACGGTGACGATGCCCTGCCGGTCGAGGACTTCTCGCTGCCGCCGGGGCGACGCGCCAAGAAGGGCAACGTGAGCGGCAACGTCAAGGATGCCGACACCAACCGGCCGATCGACGGCGCTGTGGTCGCTTTCGGCGGTCACGCGTCGGGCTTCCCCGGCGACTTCGCCGACGCCACCAACCGCCGCGGTGTGTACCGCATCCGCCGCGTCTTCCAGGGCGTCTATCCGAAGGTGTCCGCGAAGGCACCCGGCTACGACACACAGGTCGTGACGATCAACGTCGACGATCGCCGGATCATCCAGAACTTCGCGCTCCGCCGCGACTGGGCGGCGCTCGGCGGAGGCGGATCGGTGACGGCGTTCAACGGGCCCGACTTCACCCCATTCGGGTGTGGGCCGACCGGTGCCATCGACCAGTCGCTCGGCTCCGGCTGGGGCTCGACGACCGATGACGACGCGGGCAGCGAGACCGGCAACGTCACGCCGAAGTTCATCGTCGTGAGGCTGCCGCAGCCGGTCAACGCCAGCGAGATCCAGATCGACCCGTCCAACACCTGCGGCGACGCGGGGAGCGCCTCGACCAAGGACTACCGGCTCGAGTCCTCGGTCGACGGCACGACCTGGTCGCTCGTCTCCGAAGGCTCCTTCGGGGTCGCCAACCGCGGCCGTCTCAACCCGATCGCCCTCCCGGCGGGCGGGTTGCCCGGCATCCAGTACCTGCGCTTCACGATGCTGAACCCGCAGGTGCCGCTGGCGGACGGGACGCTCCCGCCGTTCGGGTCGAGCGGCGTGCCCGATCGCTGCGGGCCGACCGCACCGAACCCGGGGAGCTTCTCCGGCTGTGCGTTCATGGACATGGTCGAGCTCGCCGTCTACGGCACTCCCGCGTAGGCATCGATCATCTCTGTTCGAAGAGAGGGCCGCCCCAGGGCGGCCCTCTCAGTTGTGGGAAACCCCTTACCTCGTCCTGATCTCTCGGGAGTACCCTCGAGTTGTGGCAAAGCTGGTCGGCACGGCCCCGGTCTTGGCGCTGGTCACCCTCGTGATCGCAGCAAGCGCGAGCGCCAGGCCGCTCGAGACGTCCGCGCTCGCGGTGCAGGTGATGAAGAGGGCCGCCGACGACGTCCAGTGCGTGCGCGCCCCATGCACGGTTCCCGCCCCCGGCGTGCGCGTGACCATCCTGCGAGAGGGCACCGTCCTCGCGCGGCGCACGACAGACAAGACCGGCCGGTTCCGCATCGAGCTGACGCCGGGCACGTACCTTCTCCGCGCGCCGAACCTGCTCTCGTTGCCGAAGCGTGGCGAGCGGAAGGTGATCGTGCGCGCCGGGCAGACGACGCGGGTCACGCTCACGCTCGCGCCGCCTCTCCAGACCAAGCCGGGCTACGGCAACCCGGCCTGAGCTGATGTGAGTCAGCGGCTGGTCGCCGCGTGCTTCTGCTCGTCCGCGCGGTAGCTCGAGCGCACGAGCGGGCCTGCGAAGACGGAGCCGAACCCCAGTGCCTCACCCTGCTCGGTGAGCCACGCGAACTCGTCCGGGTGCACCCAGCGCTCGATGCGTGCGTGTTGAGCCGATGGCTGGAGGTACTGGCCGACCGTCACGACGTCGACCCCGTGCTCGCGTAGATCGACCATCGTCTCCACCACCTCCTCGTTGGTCTCCCCCAGGCCCACGATGATCCCCGATTTCGTCAGCACCGGATAGTCGGCGACCGCCTTCGCTCGTTGCAGAAGCCGCAGGGCGCCGTCATAGCTCGCCTTGGCGCCGCGCATCCTGGCATGAAGCCGGCGGACGGTCTCGATGTTGTGGTTGAAGACCTCGGGCCGTTCCGCCATGATCGTGCGGAGGGCATCCTCCTCCACGCCGAGGAAATCCGGCGTCAGGAGCTCGATCGAGGCGTCCGGCACCTTCGCCCGCAAGGCGCGGACGGTGGCGGCGAAATGCCCCGCGCCGCGGTCGTCGAGGTCGTCACGGTCGACGGAAGTGACAACCACGTGCCTCGCCGCCATCGTCGCGGCGGCCTGGGCGAGCCGGAGCGGCTCGAGCGGGTCGGGCCCGCCCTGCGGACGGCCAGAATGCACGTAGCAGTACCGGCACGCGCGCGTGCACGTGTCCCCCAGGATCTGGAACGTCGCCGTCCCTCGTCCCCAGCATTCGGCGATGTTGGGGCACTTGGCCTCCTCGCACACCGTGACGAGCCGCTGGGCGCGCAGGAGATCCTTGACCTCGAAGAACTTCGTCTCGCGGCTCGGAGCCCGCACCCTCATCCAGTCGGGGCGGCGAGCGCGATCGGCTACGGGGAGCGAGGTCTTCACCTGGGACATGCTAGTCGCGACGAGGGCGGGCGACCGTCCGTGCGACCGCGCTTGACACTCCACATCAGTTACGGGTGAACTTCCGTGATGTCGAGGGGGAAGCACGGGTGAGATCGCTCGCTGCGCTGCTGGCGGCGAACGTGATCTCGATCACGGGGAACCGCATGGCGGCGCTCGTGATTCCCTGGTTCGTGCTGGAGACGACGGGGAGCGTGGCCAAGACGGGTCTCGCTGCGTTCTTCTCCTTTTTACCGTTCGTCCTCTCCTCCGCTGTATCGGGGCCGGTCATCGACCGGCTCGGATTCCTGCGCACGAGCGTGATCTCGGACGTGGCGAGCGGCCTGTCGGTGCTCGCCATCCCTGTCCTCTACCACGCAGGGGGGCTGTCGCTCGGAGTCCTGCTGGCACTCGTCTTTGCCGGGGCGTTGCTCGACGCGCCCGGTCAGGCGGCCAGGGAGGCGATTCTTCCCGACGTGCTGGGCGAGGCCGGAATGACGCTCGAGCGGGGGACGGCGTTCTTCGACGGCGCCACGCGCGCGGCCGGAATGCTTGGAGCGCCGCTCGCCGGGGTGTTGATCGCCTTCATCGGCAGCGCCAACGTCCTGTTCGTGGATGCCGCTTCGTTCGCTGCCTCGGCGTTGCTCGTCGGTGCGTTCGTCCGAGCGGGACGTCGCGAGGCCGGTGGAGCGAAGGAACAGGCACCGGCGTATCTCGCGGCATTGCGCGAGGGCTACGCCTTCCTCTGGCGCATGCCCATCCTCAGGGCCGTCGTGCTGATGGTGCTCGTGACGAACATGCTCGACGCGGCCATGTTCGGCGTGCTTCTGCCCGTATACGCCGACCGCATCCTCGACAGCGTCGTCGTCTTCGGTCTGATGAGCGGCGTGATGGGTGCGACCGCCCTCGTCGGGACACTGGTCTTCGCGGCGATCGGGCACCGGCTGCCGCGCGTCTCCACCCTCGTGGGAGGCTTCACGCTCGGCGGCCCCTCGCGGTTCTTCCTGCTCGCGGCGACACCGGGTGCTGCCGGCGCGATCGCGGGCTTCGGGGTCGCCGGCGCGGGGATCGGGCCGGTCAACCCGATCCTCGGGACCATCCAGTACGAGGTCGTACCCGAGCAGCTCCGCGCGCGGGTGTTCGGTGCAGTCTCGGCCGGTGTGCTCGCCGGCGCGCCGGTCGGCGCGCTGCTCGGCGCCGGGCTCGTCGAGCTGATCGGCCTGCGCGCGACGTTCCTGGCGATGGGGGTCGTCTACCTCGCCTGCACGCTCAGCCCGCTCCTGGTGCCTGCCTGGCGTGATCTTCCCACCAGAACCGAGGCCGTCACGGAACGAGCGTGAAGGAGGCCGCGTGCCTCGGCCGGACGACGGTGAAGTGCCGGTGGTCGAGGGTGGCGATGACGCGCTCGTCGAGGCGCTCGGCAATCGCGATCAAGGACGCGTCGACGAGACCGAGCGGGAGATCTTCATACCGGCGGCAGAGGTCCCGGATCCGCCCGTAGTCGCTGGCGATCAGCTCCACGACGTCGATCGCTCCGATCTCGATGCTTTGCAGGAACCCGTCGAACTGATCGAAACCCATCCGGTTCGAGACGAGCCACTCGAGCTCGACGACCACGGGCGACGGCACGGCGAGCTCCTCGGGTGGATCGAGGAGCAGGGCCGAACAGGTGGCGTGCGCCGCGTCGTGCGTGTCGATCGCCGCGTAGAGGACGCCCGTGTCGCAGATCAGCGCCACGAGCGCGGCACGAATCGCAGCTCCGAGGACTCCTCGGCGACGCGGTGGCCCTTGCGACCCGATCGGCCGATCCCCACGAACGTCACACCGGGCCGGCTGCGCTGTGCACGCAGCTCCATACCTTCCCGGATGACCTCGGCCAGCGACAGCCCCTCCGTCGAGGCGATGTGACGGAGGCGGTCGAGCAGGGCGTCGTCGGCCATGATGGTGGTGCGTCGCATAGCCATAATTATGGACACCATTATGTCACGACATCGTGTCGGATGTGTGCCAGAAGTGAGGCGTAGGCGCTGATGCGGCACCCGACGCCGTCCGTGCGTGGCGGGTCTCAGCGCGTCGCGAGCTTCTCGTGCACGGGTTGTGGCCACAGCCCGGTGAGGTCGGAGGCCGGGAGCTCCTCGAAGGCGAGGTCGAACGCATCCTCGAGGGCTGTCGCGAGCGCATCCGCGACCGACGGAAGCTCGGGTGCCGTGCCAAGTTCGCGTCCCATCGTGGTGAACTCGGCGTCGTCGAGGCCGCAGGCCGTGATCCACTCGGTGAAGGGGGCAGGGTCGAGATCGACATTCAGCGCCGACCCGTGTGTGGTGATCCAGCGGGAGACGTGCACCCCGATCGAAGCGATCTTCCGCGGGCCCTGGCCACCTCCGGGCGGCATCCACACGCCTGTCAATCCCTCCAGAGTCGTCGCCCCGAGCCCGAACGACTCGAGCGCCGCCACGAGTGAGCGCTCGAGATCGCGTACGTACCGCTTCACATCCGACCCGTGCCGCTTGAGATCGAGGATCGGGTAGCACACGAGCTGGCCTGGCGCGTGGTAGGTGGACTTGCCGCCCCGGTCGGTCTCGACCACGGCCACGTCGGCTCCTTTCGGCAGGTGGATCTCGCGCTCCTCCTCCGTTCGCCTCCCCACCGTGATCACCGGCGGATGCTCGAGCAGGAGCACGGTCTCGAGGATCGCCCGTTGCGACAACGCGGCGGCCAGCGAGCGCTGGAGCGCGAGCGCCTCGCCGTAGGGCGTGACGCCGAGCTTGAGCAGGTACGCCCCGGAGGGCAACGCCCTTACGTCCCTGGCTCGTCCCAGCTTTCGAGCCGGGTCTTGATGTCGCGAGCGAACTGGGCGGCGTAGGCGCCGTCGATCAGACGGTGGTCGTACGTGACGGTGAGGTACATCATCGACCGGATCGCGAGCGCGTCGTTGCCGTGCTCGTCGGTGATGACGACCGGGCGCTTCTGGATCGCGTACACGCCGATGTTCGCCACCTGCGGCTGACTGATGATCGGCGTTCCCATCAGCGTGCCGTAGCCGCCCGGGTTCGTCATCGTGATCGTGCCACCCTGGACGTCGTCCGGGAGCAGCTTCTTGTCGCGCGCCCGCGCGGCCAGATCCTGGATGGCACGTGCCGTCCCGAGCAGATTCATGTCCTGTGTGTTCCTGATCACGGGGACGATCAGCCCCTTGCCTCCTTCGAGCGACACGGCGACGCCCAGGTTGACGAAGTTCCGCGTGATGATCGTGTCCCCTCGGATCTCCGCGTTGAGCCATGGCCACTCCTTGAGCGAGTCCACGGTCGCGCGGGCGATGAAGGCCAGGTACGTGAGGTTGACGCCCTGCGCCTCGTACGCCGGCTTCAGTGCCTTGCGGATGTTGGCGACGCCCGTGAGGTCGATCTCGGACACGTTGGTGACGTGAGCCGAGGTGTCGAGCGACCGCCGCATGTGCTCGGCGATCAGCTTGCGCATCGTCGTCATCGGCTCGACCACTTCGCCCGGAAGCACGGGTGGCGCAGGGGGGTGGGCGGTTGCGGCAGGGACTGCGGCGGGCGTCTGCGCGGGCGGGGCTTCCGCAGGAAAGGCCGGAATGGCGGCTGGGATCGGCGTGGGAGCGGGCGCCTGCGCGACATCGGGAGCGGGTGCGGGCGCCGTGTCGACGGCCGGAGCGGGCGGCGCTGTACCTGGGACGGCTTCAGCGGCGGGTGCCGGACCGGACGATGCTCCGCCCGCGGCGATGAAGGCCAGTATGTCCTTCTTCGTGACCCGGCCGCCGGTGCCCGACCCGGCGATGCTCCCGGGGTCGATGCCGTGCTCCGAGGCGATGCGGGCGACGACTGGAGAGACGAAGCTGCGGCCGTTGCCGTCCGGCGTCTCGGCCGCGACGACCACCGGCTCGGCAGCGACAGGTGGCGCGGGCGCACTGGCCGCCACCGCGGGTTGCGGAGCAGGCGTCGCAGGCTCGGCGGGAGAAGGCTCCGGGACGGTCGCGACGACCGGTGCGGGCGCCTCCCCGCCTCCGATCACGGCGAGCAGCGTGCCCACGTCGACGGTCTGGCCTTCCTGCACGAGGATCTGCGTGATCGTGCCGGCGCCGGGGCTCGGAACCTCGGTGTCGACCTTGTCGGTGGAGATTTCGAGGAGCGCTTCGTCGAGAGCGACGCTGTCCCCGACCTGCTTCAACCACTTCGTGACCGTCCCCTCCGAGACGGAGACGCCCATCTGCGGCATCACGACCTCGATCTGCGTTCCGGTTGACACTGGTCTCGGTCCTTCCTCGTCGGTTCAGTAGGCGGCGAGCTCGCGGATCGCCTGTTCAATGTCCTCGACCTGGGGGAGGAACACCTTCTCCAGGGCGGGTGAAAACGGGACGGGACAATCGGGCGCGGCCAGCCGGCGCACGGGTGCGTCGAGGTGCTCGAACGCATCCTCGGCGATGGTCGCGGCGATCTCGGCGCCGAAGCCCGCGGTTCGCGTGTCCTCGTGCAGCACGAACGCCTTCGACGTCTTGCGGATGCTGGCGAGCACCGCCTCGCGATCCCAGGGGATGATCGTGCGCAAGTCGACGATCTCCACCGAGACGTCGTCCTCCTGCAGCCGTTCGGCCGCCTCCGCGGCGGAGTGGACCATCGCGCCCCAGGTGATCACCGACACGTCGTCGCCCTCCCGGTGCAGGCGCGCCTGGCCGAAGGGGACCGTGTAGCGCTCGTCCGGCACCTCTCCCTTGATGCGCCGGTACAGGTGCTTGTGCTCGAAGAAGAGCACGGGATTCGGGTCGTCAATCGCGCTCGCGAGCAGCCCCTTCGCGTCGTGAGGGGTCGAGGGACACACGAGCTTGAGCCCGGGGACGTGCGCAAACAGGCTCTCCGGGTTCTGCGAGTGGAAGGGGCCTCCGGAAAATCCACCGCCAGAGGGCAAGCGCACGACGATCGGGATGGGCGTTCCCGCCCGGTAGTGCTGCTTGGCAGCGACCGTGACCAGATGATCCCAGGCGCACGACACGAAGTCGGCGAACTGCATCTCGGCGACCGGACGCAGGCCCATCAGGGCGGCGCCCGTTGCACCACCCACGATCGCGGTCTCCGAGAGCGGCATGTCGAGCACCCGCAAGGCGCCGAATTCGTCCTGCAGTCCGGCGGTGACCTTGAACGCCCCGCCGAAGACACCGACATCCTCACCGAGGACGATCACGCGCTCGTCGCGCTGCATCTCCTGCCGCAGAGCGTCACCGATCGCCTGGATGTACGTCTTCTCGGGCATCGCTCAGGCGTGGTGGGCCGCGTCGAGGCTGCCGGGCTCGGCGAACACGCCGTCGAGCAGGGTTGCCGGGTCGGGGTGCGGCGAGGCCTCCGCACGTTCCGTCGCCTCGGCCAGCAGCCGCTTGACGGTCTCGTTGAGCTCCGCATCGGCCGCTTCCGTCAGCACCTCCGCTTCGAGCAGCAGATCGCGGAAGCGTGCGATGGGGTCGCGCTTTCCCCACTCCTCGAACATCTCGCGAGGTACGTACGACGCGTCGTCGTGCACGGCGTGGCCTTCCATCCGCAGGGTCACCGACTCGATCAGCGTCGGACCGCCCCCGCTTCGCGCCTTGTCGATCGCCGCCCGAGCCTCGCGATACACGGCGAGCACGTCTGTCCCGTCGACGACGACGCCCTCGAACCCGTACCCGGCGGCGCGGTCGGCGAGACGCTCGCACGCGAAGCTGAGATAGGTCGGGGTGGAGTAGGCCCACTGGTTGTTGTCGCAGACGAAGACCACGGGCAGTCGCCGGACGCCGGCCAGGTTCATCGCCTCGTGGGCGTCGCCACGGGCCGCGGAGCCCTCCCCGAACCAGGCGACAGCCGCGCGGCGCTCCTGGCGGATGCGGATGGCGAGAGCCATTCCGACCGCCACCGGGAGCATCGCGGGAAGGTGCGAGACCATCATCGTCAAGCCGAGCCGCATGTCTCCGAGATGGACGTTGCCGTCGCGGCCGCGCGCAGGACCACCGACGCGCCCCAGGTAGTGGGCGAGGATGCGCCAGGGCTCGACGCCTCGTGTGACGTGTACTCCCATGTCTCGCTGGACCGGCGAGCCGACGTCGTCGGGGTACATGGCAGTCGCCACAGCGACGGCGGAGCCCTCGTTCCCGCGGCCGGTGTAGAAGGAGCCTGGGATCTTGCCCTGCCGGTAGAGAATGTGGCCGCGCTCCTCCACACCGCGCGTGATCAGCATGTTCCGGTAGATGCCGAGCAGATCCTCGCGATCGAGGCCGATGTCCTTCAGTTCCTCCGGCGAGCCGATCGGCTCCGCTTCGCGCACTGACACGCAGGTCTCCCCTGTCGGAACGGTCAGCTGATCACTGTAGCGGGCGGAGCGGGCGGTTCCCCGCGTCCTCAGCCGGGGGAGCGGTGCGGCAACAGTGGGCGCCGGCGGCATACGCTGTCGTGGTGACGGCGCCTCGGAAGTCGAAGCGGAACTGGATACAGGAGGAGCGGCGCGCCACGCTCGGCGACTGGGTCGCCTTCTGTCTCACGTGCGGCCACACGCTCCGCTACTTCGAGCACTCCGAGGCCGAGGTGCCCGCCGAGTGCCCCCAGTGTGCCGGTCTCCTTCGTCGTTCGTGCCCCGAGTGCGAAGCCCGCTTCCCATCGGCGTTTCAGGTGCAGTGCGAGGAGTGCGGGGCGGAACTGCGCTCCGGGGAGCTCTTCGGCGGACGCATACGTAAACCCGGGAAGTAGCTCAGGCGTCACGAAAAACCGTGTCCGACTGCAGTCGGACACCAAGCGCCAACCGTCAGAACATGGTGCCGACGATGGACGAGAAGCGGATCACGGTGACCGTATCGTCCTCGGTGACGTCGCGGTTGTACAGCTGACCGAGGAAGCGAATGAAGTCCTCGGTATGGCGGATCTGGGGATTGTCGTGCTCGATCTCACGCGGTGACAGCTCCTTCAGGGGCTTCACCTCGACCTTGTCGATGACCGCGTCGAAGATCTTCTCCCTCGCGCCGTAGCGGACACCGACGAGGACGGTCACGATCATGCCCTTGCGGTACTTCTGCGACTTGTCGCCGAGGCGGATGGTCGCGGTCTTGCGGCCGGTGCGGAGCTGGTCGGCCACAAGCGGGGAGTAGAAGTTCAGCGCATACATGGCCATCGGCACCCCATTCTAGGGACGGTTCAGGAGGTGTCCGACCGTCAGTCGGACACCGGTGCTCGTCCTGGGACGGTCGGAGGTGTCTGACTGTCAGTCAGCACCGGTGTTCGCCGCGCGGCGCGCGTGTTCGACGGTGAGACGGATACCTTCCTCGAGCGGTGTCCACTCGACACCTCCGACCTCCCGGTCGAACGTGTCGGCCTCGATCACATCCGGGAAGGGAAGCGGTTCCCCCGCATACGCGAGCAGGCCCTTGGCTTCCGGGACGACATGCTCGATGGTTTCGATCAGCTCGCCCAGCGAGCATATGTGACCGGGCAGGTTGTAGACCCTGGCACCGTCCGTGGCTGATCTGCTCGAGGCGATGAGCGCATCGGCGACATCGCGCCCCAGCTGCAACTGGACGCCACCCCCGTAGGGGATGGTGTACGGCTCGCGTCGAGCGGCGGCCTCCATGGCGAGCGTCGGCGCCGCCGTCACACCCTGGTCGCGGACAGGCCCGTAGACGCTGAACGGCCGCAGTCCGATGCTGGGGACACGCGAGCTCGTCCAGAAGATCGCAGCGTTTCCCTCGTTTGCGCGCTTGTACACGCCGTAGTGGGTCTGTGGCCGTGTGAGCTCGTCTTCGGCTCCGCGCGCGTCCGGCCCGTACACCGCGGCCGAGCTGGCGTAGACGACCCGGGGGATGCGGTCGAGTCGCCGGCTGACAGCCTGGAAGACGTTCACGGTACCCACGACGTTGACGGCGGCTCCGAGCGGCGGGTCGTCGCGGCAAAAGGGCACCTGGAGCGCGGCCAGGTGGACGAGATTGGTGACCTCGTGATCGTCGAGCGCCCGTTCCAGCGCGGGCAGATCGGTGATGTCGCCCCGGACGAGCTCGATACCGGCCAGCTCCTCGGGGGTCAGCAGCTCGCGAAGCCGGTGCGGATCGCTGCCCAGGTCGAAGCCGACCACGTGGACGCCCTGGTCGAGCAGCCGTCTGATCGTCCAGGCGCCGATGCACCCGAGAGCCCCGGTGATCAGAAACCGCTCCGCCATGCCCGCCTGATCCTCTCAGATCAGGGCGGAGCATGTGGGGACGATCATCGGCTTGCACCGCTGTGTTGCAAGGCCTTCTCGGCCATCTCCCGCTCACCGCGGTAGGCGAGGAGGGTAGGTGCCTCGGCGAGCGGGATCCAGCGGACCTCGGCAACCTCGTTTCGCATCTCTGGCGTCAGCCTGCCGAGCCGTCCCTGCTTCGCTCGCAGCTCGAAGAAGGAGACGACCTTGAAGATCCGGCTGCCCTCCCATGTGTAGACGTAGCGAGCGTCCCCGAGCTTGCGGGAGACGCTGCCGGTCACGCCCGTCTCCTCGGCGGTTTCGCGGACAGCGGTGTCGACGCCACGCTCCCCCGGTTCGATCAGCCCCTTGGGCAGCGCCCAGGTGCCTGCCGGACGTCCTCGAGGACGGATCACGGCGACGTGCTCGACGCCGCGAATCCGGCGCAGGAGCACGGCACCGGCCGAGAACTCCCGGTCCATGCCACGGTTCTACCACCTCGGCGATAGATCTCAGTCAGAACGACTCATATGAGGTTGCCGATCGGCAATCTGTCTGCTAGAGTGCCAACCGGCACTCAGAACGTCTGAGTGCCAGCCCGTAACCCGTCTCTAGGAGGCATGTACATGAATCTGCAGCCGCTTGGTGACCGCCTGATCGTCTCCGTGCTCGACGAGGAGGAGACGACTTCGAGCGGCATCGTGCTGCCCGACACGGCGAAGGAGAAGCCGCAGCGCGGCCGCGTCCTCGCCGTGGGTCCCGGCCCGCGCGACGAGGATGGCGAGTACGTCGCCATGGAGATCGAAGAGGGTGACGAGATCATCTTCTCCAAGTACGGCGGCACCGAGATCAAGGTCGGCGCCGACGAGGTTCTCATCCTGCGCGAGTCGGACGTCCTGGCCAAGGTCGTCGGCGACCGCGCCGCTGTCTAACCATCCACGTCGGAGGAACGGAAATCATGGCTCACAAGGAGCTCAAGTTCAACGAGGATGCACGCCGGGCGCTCGAGCGCGGCGTGAACATCCTCGCCGATGCCGTCAAGGTGACGCTCGGCCCCAAGGGCCGCTATGTCGTGCTCGACAAGAAGTTCGGCGCGCCTACCATCACCAACGACGGTGTCACCATCGCCCGCGAGATCGAGGTCGAGGACCCGTTCGAGAACCAGGGCGCACAGCTGGTCAAGGAAGTCGCCACCGCCACGAACGACGTCGCGGGTGACGGCACCACCACCGCCACCGTGCTGGCCCAGGCCATCGTGCAGGAAGGCATGAAGTTCGTCGCCGCCGGCATGAACCCGATGGACTTGAAGCGCGGCATCGACAAGGCGGTCGAGGCGGTGGTCGCGGACCTCAAGAAGCAGTCCAAGCCCTGCTCCACCACCAAGGAAATCGCCCAGGTCGGCGCCATCTCCGCCAACGCCGACGAGCAGATCGGCAAGATCATCGCCGATGCGATGGAGAAAGTGGGCAAGGAAGGCGTGATCACCGTCGAGGACGGCAAGAGCCTGCAGAACGAGCTGGACGTGGTCGAGGGCATGCAGTTCGACCGTGGCTACCTCTCGCCGTACTTCATCAACAACCCCGACAAGCAGATCGCTGTCCTGGAAGACGCCTACATCCTCTACCACGACAAGAAGATCTCGTCGATCCGTGACCTGCTGCCGGTGCTCGAGCAAGTCGCCAAGGCCGGCAAGCCG